>JAUVJB010000169.1 GCA_030592465.1 Bacteroidota bacterium
TCCTTGATTTCATCCGCCAGCTGGCGGATCGAAAGCCTTGTCTTTGACGTTTTCTTATCAAAGATTTAAAAATATGGAGTTTCCGTGCAGACACTAAATATGATTTTAGGCTACGAAAATACGATTTTCTTTTATCGAATTTTAATTATAGAAAGGAAAAATTAAAATTTTGTAAAGAGTTAATGCCGAACGACTAATAATTTTAATTTATTAGCGATTCAATGTAAAAAATCTGCCTTGCTTTACAAATCTGCCGGATTTTCAAAATCCGGCAGATTTAAAGATTGACTCCTCTCCGAAAAGACCTAACAGAGTTGTGGTAATAAAAAATAGCTTGGTTAAATTCTTGATAATAAGTATAATAGAGGACCTATTAGAACTTAATAATTTAAAATTAGACTTTTCTGAAATGATTCAACAATTAAATGTTTGTATAACTACTTTTAAACAAATTCACTATAACTGAATTTGTTTCCCTTGATAAAAATCAAGAATTTTCGATTTAAAAATATACTCGTATTTAGCTTGTAAAAGGTCTGATTTTGCCATATTCAAATTATTTTTTGAAGTATTGTAATCAAGAGAATTAACTAAACCGAGGTTAAATTTTTGTTGAGTATATTTAAAAGCCTCTTCCATTGACACAAGGGCTTCTTTTCTTGCGAGATAACTTTCAAGAGCAGCATTTGCATCTAAACTTGCCTGTTGTATTTCTTTATAAACCTGCTGATTTGTTAAATCATAATTATATTTAGACTCGAGCAATGATATCTTGGCATTATCAATACTATTTTTCACGGCAAACTTATTAAAAATCGGAATTGTAAGACTAAAAGATAATTGAGAACCTGCATAATCGCCCAATTGATCTTTGTACGAATAATCAGCAGTCATATCTAACGGGTTTTTAGCTAATTCAGAATAACGAGAGTAGTAACTCCCTCTAAGCGACAATTGCGGGTATCTTTGTCCTTTTGAGATTAACAAACTTTTTTCACTGCTCTGCATATTATATTTTGCACTTTTTATTTGTGGGAAATTATTCTCAGCCTGCGAATAAATAGCATTAACAGTAGGTATTATTCCAACACTATCAACATGTAATTCAGGAACTTCAATTTCAAAATTCCCGACAGAATCAATATCTAACAATTGTGTCAATGTCAGATACGACATATCAAGCTGATTTTTATAATTAATAATATTAACTTTTTCAGTTGCTAATTGTGATGTTATTTCAAGCAAATTTCCTTTAGGCAAATTGCCTGCATCTACCAACTTTTTCGTTCTTTCTTTTTGTTGTGTTGTTATTTCATATTCACTTTTTGCATTATTTAACAACTCTTTATTAAATAAAATTTGCAAATAGGCAGTGGCAATATTTAAAGTAATATCGTTTTTTGCCTTTTCAACATCCTGTAAACTTGCAAGCAAATTAAATTCACTTTGTTTAACGGTATTGTAATCTCTTAGTCCATTAAATAAATTAAGATGACTTTGCAGTCCTAAATTCCCACTCTGAAAATTTTGGTCAACATACTGATATGAACTCATATCAGCAGTCTTTCCAAAACTAAAACTATGAGATACCGAGCCGTTTACCGATGGTAAAAGATCATACTTTGATTGCTTCAGATTGTTTTTTGAAATTTCCGAATTTAACTTTTGTTGTTTTATTTGAATATTATTATCTAAGGCGTAATTAATACATTTTTGTAAACTCCAAACATCTTGTGAATAAATATTATATGAAGTTAAGACAAAAAATACTAACAATAATAATGATGGTGGTAATTTTATAAGTTTCATGTGTTTTTTGTATTTTGTTGATATTTAATTATCTATATTGTTATTAATCCGATTATGGTTTAAGTTACAAACTTAAACCATAGTTGCGTAATTCTAAAATCAAAATTTTAAAATCGTAAGTTTTTACATTTAGACAAATAATATTAATAATTTATTCCAAATTTAATTTTTTTATTAATAATAAAACGACAATAGAATTATTTTATTTTATAATAATTATGACGTTTTAAACTTATTATTAGTTACAGTTAACTAATAATAAATTAAAATTTATATCGCAATTGAAATGTTAAATCTGTTTTAGTATTGCCGGAAATTTCATTAAGCCCCGACCCTATTATTGATTTATTTGAATAATAAGTTTGGGCATATCTTAACCATATATCAAGTTTTTTTAACGAATATTTTAAAGTAAGATAAGTTCTCACTCCTTTCGAGGAATATGCCGGTATAGAATAAGCATATAAAACATTGGCTTCGTAAGCATAAATACGAGCATTATAAGTATCAGTATCAAAAACACCATACCTAAATGATATCTTTAAAGGTAAAATTTTCGGACGATAAACAATATCCTGATAAATTAAATAACCATTCTCACTGCTCTCATCTCCCTTTTTATATTTAACCAACTCAATACGATTTTTTAATTGCAATACATCTAATATTTGATATACAATATTATATCTTAAATGCAGATTACTTACATCAACCAAATATCTCGCATCACTTGGGTTTAATAATTCATTCTTATCAACATTTACTGATTTAGTTTCGTTTTTAACTCTCCAATACATTTGTACTTTTCGAGATAAACGAAAATCTACCTGAGTGAGATAATCAACGCCATTAGAAAGAGCCGAAGCTCTTGATTTTATCCATGGAAATTTATATGTGTCATAATAAGCCGATACTTTCCAATGCTTTATTGGGTGTATTTCCGTTCCAATGTAAATACCTTTCTCATTAACATTTCTTGTATTTTCGGCAAAGGCATTACTATACAAAGCCTGATAATTGCGTGCATAATCTCTGTGAAGTATTGATATTGAAACTTGTGGAGCAACATTGGCAACAGCACCATTAACATAAGCAATAGCACCATTACTGCTTCTCGCTGCTTCACCAAAAAAATATATATTTCTTATTCCAAATTGATAATCAACACTTAAATTTGAGTTTTCAGAACCTGTAAAATCAAATTGATTATAAGGTGTAATATTTTTTATTAAATCAGCACCATACTTATATTTTACATAAGTCATACCAATCTTAAAATCTTTTTTATTAAGAGTTAAATTACCACCAAATAAATTTTCATCAATAGCGTGTTTATCTTCTAATTGAGAGGGAGTTGCATGTATTCCTGAAACTAAAAACGATGAAACAGATCTTAGCTCATCATCAAGAGTATCTTTTTCAGATAAATTTGCATCAATTTTCTTTTTTGAGATAAAAGTTGAAAAATCAATATCTTTATATGAAAACGTAGCACCAACACCTCTCATAAATTTATTTTCATCGGTTGAGGAATATTTACGTATTCCCTGTGCTTTTCGTCTAATATTCAATACATAAGCAGATTTCCCTGTTGCCATACCTGACCAAAGATTAAGACCTTGTCCAAACCTTAGTTTATAATCGCCAACAACAAGTGTTTTGAGGTGACCAAAATTACTTAACTGCAAATGTGCTGAATAATAATCAAACCCGTTTTTTTGCGTGCCTTTAAAAAATTCTTCTCCCGCGTCTTTCTGTGTAGTGAATCCAAAAGCTATTTTGTTTTTATAATGATATTTATAACGAGTATAAATTTTTAAACGACTACCAAGATACCTTGAATTTGGCGAAATATTTAAAGCACTATCTGAAATTGGAGTATAACCTTTTTGGTCTTCAACAGTAGAATTTAATCGCAAAAAATACTGATTACTGCCATATTTGACTGCTCTTTTTAATGAAAATTTTTTGACTTCGGGTTTAACCAAGACAGTAATAAACGGTAATATTTTTTGGATAAGTTCGGGAGTAAAACCATAAACCAACTGCAACTCGTAAATACTGAGCAATTGACCGTTTTTATCAATATAATGTAATAAACTCTTAATCTGAAAATCATTTAATATATATAATTTTTCCAGCTCTTCTTTTGTTGCAATATTTAAGTTTAACGGATTATTAATGAAATAATTAAAATCGTCAAATAATGAAGTGTAGTCTAATTCTTCATCAGAACTTTCGGCAATATTTTCAATTAAATCTTCAATTAATTGTTGATTATCAACAACTTCTTGTGAAAACGAATAATTCACGAAGAGAAATAGCGAAATAATAATTAAAATCTTATATAAAGTTAAATTACTCATAATAATCTTATATTCGTAAACGTTCACACATCGCTTAAATTATTATACTAAAAATTGTTATATTGCTAAATTGTTACCGAATACCGCTCTTTCGGATTTGCAATCCGAAAGTCATGTTACTTCTTTTCTTATAAACAATTTAATCATTCATCAATCCACCAGCTGACGGACTGTAAACGGTTACTCATATTCTAATTAAATTTGTAATTAATTGAAAAATGAGAAGTCATTGGCAAAACTTCGTGAGTTGAAAAAGCAACATCAATAGATAAACCCTTAAAGACATAACCTATTCCAAAAAAATTCTGATTAGGCTTAGCTGAGATACCGGTTCTGAGATGAAAATTTTTCATAAAACGATATTCTATACCTGTTCTATATGTTGGTTTATAATCTAATTCCTTGTCGGTTTCAACAGTTAGAAGCACTTTTTCAGAAAATTTATAACCAATGCCAAAACGAAAAACAGTTGGGATACGTTCATCTTGATAAACGGCAAATTTTGAACGAGTAGGATTATAAACATGAGCACCTATTAATAAATTTTCAACAGGCTCTGCCATTAATCCAAGCTCAAAAACAAATGCCCCTTTATTGCCATATTCATCACCAACACAAGTATTTAAGTAATCAAACTGAAGACCGACAGAAAAATGTTCACTAAGGCTTTTTGCATAAGCTAAACCAAACTTGCTTTCATTATATTTTGAATACCCGAAATACGTAACACTTGCACCAAAAGTACCTGAGTTTGTAGGCAACACAAATGCAACCGATTTAATACCTAACTCTGCAATATTAAATCTATTTTCAAAATAAGTTCCTGCATAAATATTTTTAATATAAGCTAATCCTGCCTGATTATGGTAAATAGACCATAAATCAGAAATCATAACTGTAGAATTTGCCATTCCTGAAGAACGTGCTCCTAGCGGATAATTCTCACTACCGGCAAAACTTTTGTTTTGCACAGCTATAAAAAAAACTATTAAACATAAAATTTGAAAATGTTTCTTCATTAATTTAGTATTTGATATTTAATTCACTTTATATTTATATTTAATTTTCGATAAGTCATTATTAGCCTTAACAATTTTATCTTCAAGTTTAGATTTAAAAATTTTTACTTTTTCTAAAATATCTTCATCAGCAACAGCAAGAATTTCAGCAGCAAGAATGCCTGCATTTTTTGCACCATCTAAAGCTACAGTAGCAACAGGAATACCTGAAGGCATTTGTAAAATAGAAAGAATAGAATCCCAACCGTCAAGTGAGTTTGACGATTTTATAGGAACGCCAATAACGGGAATGGGTGTTAAAGCAGCAATAATACCGGGTAAATGTGCAGCACCTCCTGCTCCGGCAATAATAACACGAATACCTCTCTCGTAAGCTTTCTTCGAGAAATCAATAGCTTGTTGTGGCGTTCTATGTGCTGAGAGAGCATTTATTTCAAAAGGTATTTCAAATTCATCCAAAATTTTAGCAGCCTGTTCCATTATCGGCAAATCCGATGTACTGCCCATTATTATACTTACTTTTGCATTCATTGTGATATTATTATATTTCCGTTAGAAAACTTATGCTTAGATTTATCGTAAATTATTTATGCATTCAGTCCCAAGTACTCTGAATAAATTTTAAAATTATAAAACCTCAAGGTTTTGTTCCTGAAGCATTAGCGATTTTTTTCCGAAGTTTCGGAATTGATTATTGTATATTGCTCGCTAACACATTGATTTCTGATAGTCAGGGCTTGACTTAAATCGTTCATTGTAGCTTAAGTAGTGATATTTAAGCAGTCAAACCCTGACTTGCAGAAAATAAATAATGGCGGTTATACTACTATTCATAAACAATAAAATAGTTATTACAAGCAATAAAAATTTTGAAATCTTATTGCTTTCCGCAAGCCGCCAACTGGCGGAAAGCAATAGTCAATCCCGAAACTTCGGAAAAAAAATCTTTGAAGCATCGTGATTCGTCAGAAGAAACCTTGCGGGTCTTTTCCTGAACTCATAAATAATTAGATAAATAGTAAACAATTATAAATATCTTCCTTTTATTTTATATTTTCGCACAAGATAATAAAAAAAAATTAATTATAATTTAGAATAAATTACTATTTTAGTACTTTAAAAAATTAAAAAAATGACAGACAAAGTAAAAATTTTAGATAAAGAATTCGAAATATCAATTCATTATAATAAAATTCAAGAAAGAATAGAACATTTGGCAAAAGAAATTGATAATAATTTTAAAGATAAAGATGTTCTTTTTCTAGGAATATTAAACGGTTCGTTTATGTTTGCCGCAGACTTATTTAAAAACATTAAAACAGATTGCCAAATATCATTTCTCAAATTAGCTTCATACGTTGGTACATCTACAACAGGGAAAATTAAAAGATTGATTGGTTTAAATGAAGATTTAAGAGGCAAAACCGTTGTTATTCTTGAAGATATTATTGACACAGGCATAACAATTGAAAATATTATTATGCAATTAAAAGGATATGAGCCTGACGAAATTAAAATTGCCACACTACTTTTTAAACCAAGTGCTTATCAAA
>JAUVJB010000135.1 GCA_030592465.1 Bacteroidota bacterium
AAGCAATCTATGTCTCTGTATTTCAGACGATTGAGATTGCCGCTCCGCCAGCTGGCGGACGTGTCCGACTACTGGCGGATTGCAATGACAAAAGCACCCTTTTTATACTGAACTCATGAATAAAAAAAAATTAAAATTTAATAAAATGAAAAAAATTGCAAGTTTATTTTTAGTAATGATTTTTGTAATGAGTTCAATGGCTCAAAAAACCGATACTGTTATTACAAAAAAAGTTGACACAACAATTTCAAAGGCATCAACAGATACTGCTGTTTTTGAAAGAAAAACAAAAAAACAACTAAAAGAAAGAAGAAAACAGGCTGAAAAAAGAAGAGAACAGGCTCAAAAAAGAAGAAGAAAAAGAAGAATAGATACTACAATTGTTTATGAAATGGACACAACATTTGTTGATAGTTTAGGTAATAATACGCATATTAAAATGAAAGGTAAAGAGGTTATTATTATTCAAGGTAAAGACGGTACTACGCGAATTAATGTATCTAAAGATAAAAACAAAAAAGTTGTAACATTACATGTTGACTCGGATTCTGATTATAATTATAATTATGGCGATTCTGACACAACGCGAATTAGAATTGGCAAAAAGAAATTTATTATTATTGATGATGACAATAATAATCAAATATTTTTTGAAAATGAGGATTTTGATAAACCCCATAAGTTTAAAGGGCATTTTAGCGGAGTTGATATTGGTATAAATAATTATTTCACAAGCGATTTTTCAACAAGTCTTCCTGCAAATGAAGAGTATATGAATCTCAACACAGGGAAATCATGGGGTATAAATATTAATTTTCTTCAACAAAACATAGGCTTAGTAAATAATAATATCGGCTTGGTAACCGGCTTGGGTTTGGAGTTTAATAATTATCGTTTCGACAATAACCAGTTGGTATTATCAGGAGATTCTACTGTTTTGTATGCTTATACTGAAACACAACGCAACTATGAAAAAAATAAATTAGTAACTACTTATTTAACCGTGCCAATAATGATGGAATTTCAAGTTCCTGTGGGAGAAAAAAAGAAACCGGTTTATTTGTCAGTTGGAGCAACAGGAAGTGTAAAATTAGGTTCTCATATTAAGCTGAAAGATAATAGTGGACATAAAGAAAAAAATCGTGATGATTATAATTTATCTCCCCTTCGATATGGTTTAACTGCAAGAATTGGTTATCGTTGTTTGAATTTCTTTGCTAATTACAGCCTTCAACCAATGTTTGAAAAAGACAAAGGTCCTGAATTATACCCATTTACAATAGGCATCTCATTAGTTGATTTTTAAAAAAATGAGAGAATAATTTTAAAAAAATCCCGTTTTTTTTAGAACGGGTTTTTTTGTGCGAATTTGAATAATTTTCTAAAAAATATAGTTTATTCGTATTTTTCATTTTTTTTAGAGCAACGAACATCATTACCTCTTATAATTTACTGTTTTAGAGGAGTTGGAGGGATTCTAACCTTCACCTAAAATATTTGTATTTGCTTATTAATTAGTTAATGAGAATAGAATAAGGCAAGTAAAACATTTTAACCCTTTCATTATTTAATAACCATGTAACAACTCCTTTTTATTATTAACAAACATAATAAAATTTATTATGATGAGAAAAATTTTTTCAAAGTTGAAAAAAAGAATTAATTTGGCGTAACTATTCTACAGTTCAAAATTTGTAACTAATCAGTGTTATATAAATTAATAATTGTCACAGATTCACAGATTTTAAATGGATAATAATTATCAAATATTAGGATACATTTGAAAAATAATTCTTGGGATATTTTCAGTTTTATATAATCTGTGAATCTGCCTGCCCCGTAACGAAGTGTACAGGGGTGGTTTTTTTGTAAAGTTAAAATTATAAAATTATCACTGATTAGTTACCAAAATTTTAATATTTAAAAAATGAAAATTATAAAAAATATTTTAATAAGTTTTTTTGTAATTATAATGTTAATAGTTACTGCAGGCTTTATTATTGCATATTTTTATGAAGATGATGTTAATGCATTTTTTGTTCAGGAAATTGATAAGCAACTATCAACAAAAATTGATGTAAAAAAAATTAATTTTTCAGTATTAAACAAGTTCCCCAATGCATCTGTTGAATTTGCTGATGTTGTTGCTTTTTCAACAAATAGGTTTAATAAAAAAGAATTTAAAACACATAATGTTGACACTTTATTTTCTGCTGAAAATTTTTTTTTTGAATTTAATATTATCGACCTGCTTAATAAAAAATATAATATTCATAAAATTTATATTAAGAACGCAAAAGTAAATCTCGTTGTTGATAGCAAAGGAAATGACAACTACCATTTTTTAAAGAGCAGTAAAAAACTCGATAGTGATTTTAATTTAAGGCTTAAAGAAATAGAACTGTCAAATGTGAGAATTATTTATAATAATCGATTACAACAAACACTGTTTCAGACCTATACCGACAATTTGTTTATAAAAGGGAATTTTTCATCAGATAATTATCACTTAACAACTCAAGGAAATTTGAAATTTGAAAAATTGATTTTTGGTAGTGTAAATTATATTAATACCAATTATGCATCTTTATCGCTTGATGTAGATGTGAAAAACAACAATTTTATTATTTCAAAAGGGCAGTTGTCAATTTCCGATTTGGTGTTTGGTATTACCGGAGAAATAAAAATTGGAGAGAAAAGTTATTCTAATATTACGATAAAAGGGAAACAATTAAGCATTGAGTCGTTGCTGTCAGTCTTGCCAAAAAAATACAATTATCTGAAAAAAGAATATGAAAGCACAGGAAATGTTTATTTTGAGTCCAAAATTACAGGACAAATAAGCAAGTTCCAATCTCCGCATATTGAGACAATTTTTGGCATTAACAACGCCACTGTTTTAAATAAAAAATCAAAAATTGAGATTAATAAAATTAACGCAAAAGGAGTTTTTTCAAACGGGAATTATAATAAACCGGGAAGTTCTTATTTGAATATTACCGAGTTTAACGGAACGTTAAATCAAAGTAGTTTTAGTGGCACAGTAAGTTTTAAAAATTTTATTTTACCCGCCTTACATTTAAAAGCAAATGCTGATTGTAATCTTGAAGAATTACAAGCGTTTTTAAACTTGATAGAATAAAACAAATAGCCGGCAACCTAACAACAACAATTGAATTTTACGATACAATAAAAGATTTTGATAAATATTCTTTCGATAATTTTAAAAACTCTTTAACAGGAGGAAATATCTTACTCAAAAATATTAATATCCAATTAACCGGCAGCGACTATATTTTTTCTAATGTTAATGGTGAAATGAATTTTATCGGCAATGATGTTGATGTAAAAAAGTTATCGTTTCAAACTTGTGGCAATAAGTTTAATTTTACCGGGCAACTTAATAATTTGTTCTCATATTTATTAGAAGAAAAACAAAATTTGTTTATTAAAGGTTCTGTTTATTCTCCAAATATTATTATTGATAGTTTGTTTATAACTGATACAAGTGAAGTGCAGGAGGAAATAAAGTTTCCTGCAAATATTAAATTTAATATAAATCTTAATACCGATAATTTTTCATGGGAAAAATTTAATGCAAAAAACATGAAAGGCATTATAAAATATAATGATAAGTCTTTCTATTTCAGCTCTTTAGTGTTTAATGCTATGCAAGGCAGCGTTTCTGCCGACGGAGTTTTTGCTCAAAAACCAAACGACAATTTTTTGTTAACAACAATGGCAGATTTGAACGGTATTGATATAAGAAAATTATTTTTAACATTTGATAACTTTGGGCAAGAATTTATAAAATATAATCATGTTAAAGGATTATGTACTGCAAACGTTAATTTATTGTCGGAGTGGAAAAATAATTTTGATTTTGTTCAGAAAACATTATATGTAACAAGCTCATTACAAATTAATAATGGAGAGCTGATTAATTTTGAACCGGCAGAAAAGCTGTCTTCTTTTGCAAAAATAGAAGAGTTAAAACATATTAAGTTTTCAACTCTCACTAATGATATAATGATAAAAGATGAGAAAGTGTTTATTTCTGAAATGAATGTTAATTCATCAGCGTTTAATGTTTCTTTTTCCGGTAATCAGAGTTTTAAAGGGGATATTTCATATAAAGTAAAACTTTTGTTATCTGATGTGTTATCGAAAAAAGCACGAATATCTAAAAAAGAAAATAATGAGTTTGGTGTGATTGAAGATGATGGACTTGGTCGAACAAGTCTTTATTTTTTAATCACAGGAACAACTGATGATTATAAAATTAAATATGATACAAAAAGAGTGAAAAAGCAGATAAAAGAGCGATTTAAACAAGAAAAAAAAGAATTTAAAACAATATTAAACAAAGAATTCGGTTTATTTAAAAAAGACACTTCTGTCATCAATAATAAGGTAAATAAAAACAAAAAAAAGTCTTCTGCTCAACCTTTTATAATTGAGTGGGACGAAGACGACACTTTAAATTAAGAGATTAGTCCGAAAACTATCCGAAGGCAGTCGGATAATTTTTAGCCGACTATCTGTATTATAAGATTAACCGCTTATCGGCGTTTCGGAGCGGACTCGATTAAATAAAAATTAAAATAATTGCCGTGAATGTATATGCCAATAAAAAAACATGGAAGTTTTTGCTTTTTATTATTGCTATAATAATTGGTATATCTTCGTTAAGATATACTGATGTGTTAGTAAAAAAATTGTCTGTTGAAGAGAGAAAAAAAGTTGAACTGTGGGCAGAAGGAACAAAACAACTTGTCAATAATGAGAATCCCGAACAAGATGTAACTTTTGTTCTTAAAGTTATTGAAAAGAACGAAACAGTTCCTGTTATACTAACTGATGAAAACGACAGTATTATTGCATATAGAAACTTAAAGCCTCCAAAATTTCATAAAAATGTTTTTTTCATCAAACAACTTCGGGGAATGAAAAAAGAGCATGAGCCAATAGTGATAACCATATCAAAAGATTACAAGAATTATATTTATTATAAAAAATCAATATTATTAAAGCAGTTATCAATTTATCCGTATGTTCAACTTGGGGTTATTATTTTATTCATATTAATTTCATATTATGCTTTTAGCTCATCGCGTAAAGCGGAACAAAATAAAGTATGGGTTGGCATGTCGAAAGAAACAGCACACCAATTAGGAACGCCAATTTCGTCATTAATGGCATGGGTAGAAATATTAAAACAGAACGAAGAGAATCTTGAATATTTACAAGAAGTAGAAAAAGATGTTAATCGTTTACAAAAGATAGCTGATCGTTTTTCTAAAATTGGCTCTGCTCCGGTTCTTATTAACACTAATATTGTTGAATTATTGATTAACTCGGTTAATTATATGAAAACAAGGGTATCAAAAAATGTAATTTTTAATTTACATTTTCCGTCCGATGCACAAATTTTCGTGCCGGTTAATATATCTCTGTTTTCATGGGTAATTGAAAATTTATTTAAAAATGCCACAGATGCCATAAATGGGAAGGGTTTTATTGATATCTATCTTGAAGAAACAAAACATGTTTTAAATATTGATATTAAAGATTCCGGAAAAGGAATTCACAAATCAAAACAAAAAATAATTTTTAATCCCGGTTTTACTACCAAAAGCAGAGGTTGGGGTTTGGGCTTGTCGTTGTCGAAACGAATTGTTGAGCAATATCACGCAGGTAAAATTTTTGTAAAAAATTCAGAGATGAATTTCGGAACAACGTTTAGAATTGTTCTTCAGAAAAAATAGAATGGTTTCGGCATTTTACATAATCGGATAGAAGCAGTTTACCCTGTTATACTTTGAGAGGTTATATTTTGCGTAATATAATTTGTCATTTAGCGTCGCTGTCATTTGGCTTCGCCGTCATTTGTTGTCATTACCCTTCGCTACGGAGCAGGTCCGCCAGCTGGCGGATTAAAATTATAATTGTTTTATAGTATATAAATTAGCTCAAATTATTACGAAGCAGAGTATAGATATTTAATTTGAAATATTTGTCTGTCAATTAACGAATTATCTCACAAGGTTTACCCCGTTGGATAAAAAATAACCAACGGGGTTTACAGTTTTATATTAATTCCGAGTACTCATGATTAATAAAAATTAGAAATTAAATTAGGAAAATGTGTCAAGTTGAAAAGTTGGGAATTTTTTTGTCCGTGCAACGGCTATACGCCGTGGCACGGGTAATAAGATTTTTTGTCTATCCGTACCACCGCAAAAAGCGGTTGCATGGTCTCCCGTCAGCTGACGGATTAAATTTTTAACTGAACTTTTACAATTATAAATGCAAAAAGTGTAAACTACTTTTATATGATTTTGAAAAATGCCTAAAATTTAATAAAAAATAGCGTTTCAATCTAAATATCTAACGGGGTAAAGTTGATTAACAGATCTGTCTGCGTGCGTACACGCACAGGCAGGTAAAGTAATATCATACACTTTATTTAAATTGTAAATTGGAATATGAGAGATGCCAAAACTTTTTATGTTGTCTTTCAAAAAGAACATTGTATAAAAAGACGCAGCTTCAAGCTACGTCCAACGAAGGTTTTAAAACCTGCCAGAGTGCGAAAGCACATGGTAGAGTTGGGAGATTAAAATAATTAAGACTATAATTTGAAAAATAAATAAATTTGTGTATCTTGCTACATGTTTTTATATAAATACATATATCGTGATACACAGAATAATAAAAAAACGAATAGTTAATTCATTAAAACCACAAAAAGTAATTGGTTTATTTGGTGCAAGAAGAACCGGCAAAACAGTTTTGATGAAAGAAATTGCAAAAGACTTTTCTGATAAAAAAGTACTTCTCGTTAATGGCGAAGACCTTGATGTAGCCGAGATATTATCTAGTCAAAGAATTCATGTTTTGAAAACTTTTTTAATGGGATATAAATACCTTTTTATTGATGAGGCACAAAAAATACCAAATATTGGACTAAATTTAAAACTTATTGTTGATTCAATACCGGATGTACATATTTTTATCACCGGTTCGTCGGCAATTGATTTAAAAGAAAATACAGGTGAACCTCTTACCGGAAGAAGCATTTACTTAAAGATTTTCCCATTTACCCAAGCAGAACTTAATGAAAATTATCTTGAAACAAAACAAAATCTTGAGAACAGATTAGTCTTTGGCAGTTATCCGCAAGTAATAACAACAAATTCTGATAAAGAAAAAAAAGAAGTGTTAGAATCTATAAAAAACGGGTATTTATTAAAGGATATCTTATCATTAGATAATCAAAAAAATTCTATGTTTATATTAAATTTATTAAGGTTAATAGCTTTCCAAATAGGCAACACTATTTCTTATTCTGAACTTGCGTCTAATCTCAATGTTAACACAAAGACAGTGCAAAGATATCTTCGTCTTCTCGAAAAAACATATATTTTATTTTCATTACCTGGTTTTAGTAGAAATTTAAGAAAAGAATATTCTAAAACACCAAGATACTATTTTTGGGATAATGGAATTAGAAATTCATTAATTGCTAATTTCAACAGAATTTTAATGCGAGATGATATTGGGAAACTATGGGAAAATTATTGTATTTCTGAGCGTCTTAAAATACTTCATTATTCAAATATATATGCAAATCATTATTTCTGGCGAACTTATGACCAAAAAGAAATTGATTTAATTGAAGAAAAAGACGGATTTTTATCAGGATTTGAATTCAAATGGAAAGAAAAAAAAATTAAACAGCCAAAGTGTTTTTTAACGACTTATAAAAATTCTGATTTTAATGTAATTAACCGTTCTAATTATCTTGATTTTATTGGTTTTGTGAAAAAATAATAATTCGATTTTTTTGATTAATTCCGCCGGCACTCGTTACAAATAAGATGTGAACAGCGAGGGCTTCGCTCAAAGCGAAACCCTCGCTCAAAAGCGAGAATAACGCAGTATTTGGCGTTTTCTTACAAAGACTACATATCATTAATTGATAAGCCTTCATAATTAATGGAGTACCCATGAATTTTCGGTAATAATTGTTTTGATTTTTCTTTTAACAGAGGAATAGAAATTTTTTTATCGTTTATTTTCACTTCAACAAAAACGGCTTCTTTTTTAACTTGATTTAAAG
>JAUVJB010000226.1 GCA_030592465.1 Bacteroidota bacterium
CAAAGTTCCAAGTTCTAATATGTTGATATGTCGAGGTTTACCATTCACACGTTTGCTTTTTACTAAACGATAAGTGACGTATATTTTATTATATTTATTGTTGGTTACTTTTTTTATAAACATAGTATAATATTTTTCGACCAAAATACAAATTATAAATGTAAAAAAACTTAATAAACATTAAATTTTCAATCTTTCAGGGGACTACATTTTAGCAATAAAAATTTATATATCTGATATTCAGCCATGTATAAAAACGTGTGCAAATGTACTTTTTTTGTTATCTTGCTGATAATCTAATACTTGTATATATCTATGTATTTACATGTTTGTTTGTATTAATGCAAGTGGGGCTAATAAAATTCAAGTTTTGTTTAGATAGTTATTTCGAAAAATTATTTTTTAAAATAGGTATTTGCAACTGAGCAATTGTGTTTTGTAATAGTTTTGAAACAAAAGGCTTGTCAATTATTATCATTAAATTTCTAATTAAAAGTATGAAAAAATTTACTCCATCTAATTTTATTAAACCATTTCTCGCTTTTATCAATTGAGAGCCAAACAAATGAGGCTTTTCCAATAATATGGTCTTCAGGAACAAAACCCCAATAACGGGAATCTTTAGCTTTGTCTCTGTTATCGTCAACTACATAATAGTAATTTTTTTTAAATGTATATGTTTTTTGAACTCTGTCATTTATTAAAATTCTGTATTTCTCAATTTTTAAATTGTTGCCTTCATAATTTTCAATTATCCGCTTATATAAAGGTATTGTTTTAAAATTTATTTTTATAACATTTCCTTTTTTAGGAATAATAATAGGTCCGAAATTATCGTTATTCCAATTATAATATCGACTATGAGGAAAAGTTAAAAAAGAGCCATCGCCTTTTAATTTTTTTAACAGTCTCACATATCTAATTTTATGGTCGTTTAGTAAAAGCATAGCTTGTTCTTTAGTTAGAGGTAAATCATATATTCCCATATTTGCAACTAAACTACCTTCAGTGATATTATATTTATCAAAAAATTTTTTGTTTAATTTTGAACCTCTAATAGTTACTCTATAATTATATTGAATATTTTTGTTTTCAATAATTTTTTTATTGTTTACCATTATTTCTTTTTCATAACACACAATTGTATCATTAGGCAGACCAATACATCGTTTAATGTAAATGTCTTTTTTATCAATAGGCACATCGGTTTGATAAGGATAGTTAAATGCAATTAAATCGCCATGTTGAATTTTTGATGAACTGGGAAATCGTAAATATGGTAATTCTATCCAATTGAGGTATTTATTATTATTAAAAGGCAGTGTTAATAATGTTATTGGAAATCTGTAGCCGTATTTTAATTTATTTACTATGATATTATCACCGGGTAACAAAGTTTTTTCCATTGATGAAGATTGCACTATGTACGATTGTATAAAAATAATTCGTATAACTAAAATAAGGATAAAAGCAATTGCTATTGCTTTTGTCCAATCGATTAAAGAGTTAACAAGATTTTTTTTTGCCATTAATAAAATTAGTTTAAAAAGTTATAAAGTTAAGCTTTAGCGAAATCCAGACACATCAAAGATTTTCTATTGACTATTGGGCAACTTTGGTATAAAGCAAGGTCACTTTTGATAAAAAAATATATTATATTTGTAACATCAAAAATGGAAAAAATTCTATTAATAAAAAAAGAAAGAAGGCAAAATTTTTATATCAATAAAGAAAATGGAGTATAAGAGAAATTGCCAAACACCTAATATCTGGACGGGATAACGGGAACGTTGAGCTTAATTTAAAACATAAAAACATTGAATTTATACATCCGCTCCGAAAAGTCAAAAATGTCGTCATTGCTAAGGGGGTTTACCCTGTGAAATTGTTTACCAAGTGAAATGCGAAGCATATTTCACAATGGCGAAACAAAATTTAACAGGGAATCCCGATGCTTCAGCGATTTTTTATTGACTATTGTCCGCTAACACATTGGTTAATAGCTTTATAATTTTATTTTAGATTTTTAAACATTAAGTCATTGAAATTCAGTATGCTAAAAACAAATAATCAATAGTAAATCATCAATAAAAAATCGCTGATGCTTCGGGAAAGCAATCTTGTTACACGTTTGTCTGCCGGCCGGCGGATCGTAATGACGTTCTACTTATTTTCGGATTGGATTCAATGTTTATGTGAAAATAAAAATCCATTAGTAAATCACTGATAAATCAAGATTTCGTTAAAGCTCAACAATATAACAATTTAGCAATTTAATAATTTAAACTTTTATTATTACATTTGAGTTTATTTTTATAAAGTTGATTGATTAAAAGAACAAGATATGAGTGCAAACAAAGAGGCATGGGGTTCTCGAATTGGTTTAATATTAGCTATGGCAGGAAGTGCCGTAGGATTTGGTAATTTTTTACGTTTTCCTGTTCAAGCAATACAAAATGGAGGAGGTGCTTTTATCATTCCTTACATTGTTTGCTTTTTGTTACTTGGCATACCTTTGCTATTTATTGAGTGGTCAACAGGTCGATATGGAGGCAAGTTTGGCATGCATTCAACACCTTTTATTCTCGATAGTTTAAAACAAGGAAAACAGTGGAAATACGTTGGAGTTTTTGGCATATTTTCAAATTTAGTTATCAATGCTTATTATTGCTACATTGAGAGTTGGACACTTTCGTATATGTATTTTTCTCTTGGAGGAACATTTAGCGGAATGAATCAGTCTCAAGTTGCTGAATTTTTCAGTAATTATTTGAACTTAAATTTTTCAATAACAGGAATACCTTATGAATCAATTATTTTTTTCCTAATATGCCTTATTTTAAATGTTTGGATTTTAAGCAAGGGATTAAGTGGTGGTATTGAAAAAGTTGCAAAAATAGGAGTGCCTTTATTAATTATTTTTGGAATATTTCTTGCCATAAAAGGTATTATGATTAAACAAGGGCATAATGGCGCTGTCTCTGACGGTGTTGCCGGTTTAAATTTTTTATGGACACCTCATTTCGATTCACTCAAAAATCCTAAAGTATGGCTTGCTGCTGCAGGACAGATATTCTTCACGCTGTCTGTTGGTATGGGATGTGTTCAGTGTTATGCTTCTTATATAGATAAAAACGAAGATATTGCTTTAAACGCTATGTCGGCAGGTTGGTTAAACGAATTTGTAGAGATTGTTTTAGGTGCTTCTGTAATTATTCCTATTTCAATAGGATTTCTCGGTGTTGATAAAGTTATTGAATTAACTCAAACCGGTGGTTTTGGTTTAGGTTTCCGAACGATGCCGTATCTATTTCAGCAATGGGGACCTCTTATGTCAACATTAGCAGGATTCTCATTTTTTGGTTTATTATTTATTGCAGGAATTACTTCATCATTATCAATGGGTACACCGGTAATGGGGTTTTTTCAAGATGAGTTTAATTGGAGTAGAAAAAGATCTGCAATAACTTTTGGTATAATTGTTATGATGCTTGCGTTACCTACTATTTTGTTTTTTGATAAAGGAGTTTTCGACGAATATGATTACTGGGCAGGCACTGTTGCTCTTGTCGTTTTTGCATTGCTCGAAACAATTTTGTTCTCATGGTATTTTGGTTTAAAAAAAGGATGGCATGAAATCAATTATGCTGCTGATATAAAAGTTCCTAATATCTATAAGTTTATAATTAAATATATTACACCTGTAATATTATTAATTGTTTTTCTTGGTGCTTTAATACGACCGGCTAATGACGACTGGACTAATTTTAAAAACGGTTGGAATTTACACAACGAAAGTATCATTGGGCAAATAATTCATAAGGGTATTGGCTCTAATAATTCTTATTTTAGTAATGAGTTTTATGCTGAACACGATGGAATAGTCGACTCTATTTATACTTATCATAATCAAAAGTTTGTAAGTATATCTTATTTTAATAATGATAATAAAAAGCAAAGTATTGCATATCAATATAAAAATAATAATAAATTAGTTGTTAAAGTCGGTGATAGTGTGAAAGTTGGCGACGTGCTTTATACCGGTAAAGTAGTAAACAATTTATTTTATATTGACATGTCTCGTTTGTTACTATTGCTAATTTTTATTGGAGTAATAATAATGATACACATAGCTTATAAAAAGAATAAAACACAAAGGAGGTACTAAAATGAATACAACTGCATTAATAATTATGTTAACTGTTCAAATAACAGTTACTGCTTTAGCATTCTATTTTTTCTATAAAGTATTACATACTAAATCAAAAAATGAAAAATAGAAATTAAGAATTAGAAATTAACGATTAACAATTAACAATTAATGAGTAACTTTTTTAAAGAATATTTTTCATTCTCACGAACTGAAAAAAATGGGATACTCGTTTTATTAATAATTATAATCTTACTTTTAATTATTCCTAAATTCCTTTATTTAACCCAAAAAGAAGAAAGTAATTACGATTATTCCGAGTTTAGTAAACAAATTGATGAGTTTGAAAATTCTTTAAAAAGAAATAATAAAAGTCTGAAAAATAAACATAACGAAACACTTTTTTATTTTGACCCTAATAATACTACTAATAAGCAATGGAAACAACTTGGGCTTAGTCAGAAACAGATAAAAATTATTAATAATTATACCGCAAAGGGAGGCAAGTTTTATAAAAAAAAGGATTTTAAAAAGATATATGGCATATCAACAAAATTGTACCGAAAATTAAGACCATATATAATTATTAACAGTACTAACGAAGAAGCTTATTATTCTGATAAAAATCAAAAAAAAGAAACATAATTTGAATTTGAACCCAATCTAATAACAGAAAAAAAAAGGCAGCTATTAGGTCATAGAGAGTGGCAATCAAACAC
>JAUVJB010000304.1 GCA_030592465.1 Bacteroidota bacterium
AATTTGTCATTATGCTTCGCTACGGGGCAGGTCCGCCAGCTGGCGGACAAGTTTTAACAATCTAACCATTTAACAATCCGCCAACCGGCTGACAATAAATTTTCATCTATTTTAAATATAGTACACATTACAGAGTTTTCGTACAAATATTAAAACTGTTTTATTTTTTTTTATTAACTTTATATCCTGATTTTTTCCATGCAACCAAACCGTCTTTCAAATTAAAGACATGCACAAATCCCTTGTTAATTAGCAACTTACAGGCTTGCATGCTTCTGTCTCCATATTCACAATAAATAAAAACATATTGATCAAAATCTAATGTGTCTGTTATAGTAAATAATTGTGTCGAATTACTTGCAAGGTGTGAATTAGGAATGTGCGACTTTTTATATTCTTTTTTTGTATTTACATCAATAAGCACACAATTATTATAAGCAGACAAGAAAACATAAAATTCTTTTGCTGATAAATTTTTATATATGTGTTTTTGTGCGGGTTGTGAAAAGCCTGCAAAACACGTATTTAAAAAAAACAATAAAATTAATATTTTAAAAAATCTCATCATCAACAATAAATAAATCGGAAACTATTTTATCAGTAATAAGCATTCCTTTTTCAGACAAAATTAAATGATTTTTTGTTAAATTAATATTTTCAGTTTTAATGTATTGTTCTGCATTTTTTAAACAATATGAAACAGTGGCTTCATTAAAATTCTCTTTAACAAAATCTAAATCAATTCCCCACATTGTTCGCAACGAAGTAATAATGTAGTCGTTATATTTTTTTTGTGAATCAAGAATTTCAGAATCGAAAGGTAAAATATCATTTTCAATAAACGCTATATACTTTGCAGTATCTGAGATGTTCCATTGTCGCGATTCGTTATTAAAAGAATGGGCAGAAGGTCCAACCCCAAGATATTTTTTTTGTCGCCAATAATTAAAATTATGTTTCGAGAAAAAACCGGGTTTGCCAAAATTTGATATTTCGTAATGTATAAAACCTTGTTGTTTTGCTTTATTAATTAATGTTTGATATTCTGTAATACTTTCTTGCTCATCAACTTGTTTTATTTTGTTATTTTTTAGATAGTTATAAAAAACGGTTTTGGGTTCGTAAGTTAAGTGATAGGCTGATAAATGTTGAATGTTTAGATTAAATGCAGAATTAAGGTTATATAACCATTTTTGATTATTCATACCGGGCAAGCCATAAATTAAATCAATACTAATATTTTGAAACCCACAATCCTGCGACAGTTTGATTGCTGTCTCCGCTTGTGCTGCGTTATGTCGCCTGTTCATTGTTTTTAAATCATCATCAAAAAAAGATTGAACGCCAATGCTTAAACGATTAACAGGAGTTTGTTTTAATTTTTTCAAATAATCACCGGTTAAATCATCCGGGTTTGCCTCAAAAGTTATTTCCGGATTATCTGAAACATCAAAAAGATTAAAAATTTGATTAAATATTAACATTAACTCATCATAAGACAAGACTGATGGCGTTCCTCCACCAAAATAAATTGTTTCAACAGTATTATTCTTTAGATAATCTTTTTGCAGAAATAGTTCTTTTATCAGAGCATTAACAAAAACAGGTTTTAATTTTAATTGTGTTGTTGAATAAAAATCACAATAGAAACATTTTTGTTTACAAAACGGAATATGGATATAGATGCCTGCCATTAGTTGTCATTGATTATTTATAGTCATTAGTTGTCATTATCTTGTCAAAATATTTAAAGAAATTTGAAACAAAATTAAAAAAGTATTACCAATAAAATTATTTTTCATTAACTTTAACCTGAATAATTCATAAATTATTAAACCGCATGTCGGAGAATTACGATTTTGGTAAAAAAGGAGAGGAAATAGCTCAAACATTTTTATTGCAAAAAGGCTATTCAATACTTGCAACAAATTGGCATCATCGTCATAAAGAGGTTGACATAATAGCAAGAAAAGATGATTTTTTGATTATTGTTGAAGTTAAGTCAAGAAGTAATACTATACATGAATTACCACAAGATGCAGTAACTAAAAAGAAACAACGATTTCTTATTGAAGCTGCTAATGCTTATGTTGAGAAATATGATATTGATTTAGAGGTACAATTTGATATTATCACAGTCGTAAAACAAGATAATAAATATAAGGTTAGGCATATTAAAGATGCTTTTTATCCTATTGTGAAATAAAACACAATTTTGAATGTTATTTAAAACAAATTTTATTAACGATTTTATCGGGTTAATTTATCCCAATACGTGTGCGGCATGTGGCAATAATTTATATAAAAACGAAAACATTATTTGTACAAAATGCCTGTATGAACTCCCGAAAACTAATTATTATAAAGAATCAGGGAATTTTGTTGAACAAATATTTTGGGGAAGAGTAAATATTGAACGTGCCTGTGCATATTATTTTTTCCATAAAGGGAGTAAGTTCAGAAAATTAATTCACAAACTTAAATATAAAGGACAAAAAGAAATTGGTTATGAGATTGGACGACATTTTGGGACAGACATGTTTGGCTCCGATTTTATTAATGATATTGATGTAATTGTTCCTGTTCCTATTCACCCTTCACGCAAACGCTACAGGGGCTATAATCAAAGCGATTGGATTGGAATGGGCATGACCGAAAGTTTAAATATTCCTTTAGACATTAAAAATTTGTATCGTAATGTTGCCACAGAAACACAGACAAAAAAATCGCGTTTCGAAAGATGGGAAAACGTTGAGAATGTGTTTAAAGTGAAAAATGAACCGGCATTTATTAATAAACATGTTTTATTGATTGACGATGTGTTAACAACAGGAGCAACCCTTGAAGCATGTGCCAATACTTTATTAAAAGTAGATAATATTAAAGTCAGCATTGCAACATTGGC
>JAUVJB010000258.1 GCA_030592465.1 Bacteroidota bacterium
AGGATCAATAGCGTACAATACAACATAATAATACCCAATCTCATCATGCATCCCGGTTATCATGTGTGTAGGTGTTTCAGGTGCATTAAAATTTAAAAATGATTTAGATATATACTTAGAATCAATTTTATATTTTTCAAGCTCATCTTTAGTAATAGAAAATTTTTGATTTTTTATATCAAATAGAAAATCTAATGGTATATCCTTTGGTAGGAATCCTATATAGATTTCATTAACATGATATACAAATGATGGGTTTTTTCTGAATTTGAATTCGAAACCGATTTGCATTTTTTCATTCGGTTTATAATTAATTTTTTCCATAAGTATTTTACCACCTTTTACTTCTCCAAGTATTTCTTTATTTTCATTTTTTGTTTTTTCAATTTTCTTTGCATTTTCTTCCTCTTTATTTTTTTCTTTTGCTAATTCCCTTATTGTTGTAGCAATTGGATAAATGTATTTCTTTTTGGTTTTTTTTGATAAAGGTAAATGATTAGTTACCCAACCTTTTTTTGATAAATATTGTCTGTTAACGAATTTGATTTCTATATTTTCATTTTTATAAGTTACCTGATATTTTGCCCTGTTATCAACCATCATACTGGTATAACGATAAAAACCTGATTTGGCTGTTTGGGTTTGTTTGTTATATTTATTTAATTTCCTATTGTGTTCTTTAAAACTTTGGTAAACAATATCCCAAGCGTAAGATTCGGAAACATTTTCAATTATTGCCGGATTTGCTTTCTGTGCATGGGATTCATTAAAAAATGTAGTACTTATGATTATAAAAATTGATATGTAAATTAGCTTTTTCATGTGTTTGTATTTTATAATTTAATTGTATTATTTCTAAAAGTCGAAGGGGTAATTCCTGTAGTATCTTTAAATGCCTGATTAAATGCTGATTTAGACTTAAATCCTACCATTTCGGCAATACCTTCAACTGAATAAATATCCATTTTTCTGTCTCTTAAATATTCGCAAGCTTTTTCAATACGGTATTTATTAACAAATTGGTTAAAATTGCATTTGTAGTATTGATTAATAAACCCTGATAAGTATGAAGTATTAGTTTTTAGTTTAGCAGAAGTTGTACTAAGTGATAAATCATTTTTTAGAAATACCTCCTTGTTTTCAAATAATTTCTCCAATTTGGATTTCAAATCATTATAAATTGTTTCTAATTGAATGTCTTTTTTTTGTTTTAAATTAATAATTTCGATTGTTTTTTGTGAGAGTTTTTTCTGTGCCTTTTTTATTTTTCCGAGTTGATAATATATAAATGCTAATAAAGTACTTATAGCAATAATTGTAAATGCTAATAAGACAATAAATCTCTTTTGGTTTGCAATTATTATTTTCTTTTGATTATTGATAATTGTAAGTTCATCAATAGCTTCATTTTTATTATCTATCTGGTATTTTGCTGATAATTTTGCAATCTGAATATTCATATCCCTGTTATGGTTTTTTCTAAAAACCTCCATATATTTCTGTTGAAACTTATAGCTTCTGTCAAGATTTTCATTTGATTGATAAATATCAAATAATTTATTATAAATAAAAGGAAGATAATATTTATGGTGGTATTTTTCGGCTAATGCAATAGCTTTATAATAATATGGTATAGCTTGTGTAATTGAATCTTCAGCATAAAGCAAATCCCCTATTAGAAAATTAATATGCGTCAGTTGGCTTGTATAATTTGTTTTTTCAGCTAATGGTAATGCTTCATTTAAGAAAATTCGGGCTTGCTTTGTCTGATTATTTCTTAAACAAATAACACTTGACTTAGTTAAGGTATAAACCAATTCTTTTGAAGGTGCCGGCATTTTTCTTGCCGAGTCTCTTGCTGTTTGCATGTATTGAAATGCTTTCTCAATATCTGTATCGTATTCTGTTAAGCCAAATCCGGTAAGCACATAACATAATAAACTACGGTCTCCTGATTTTATTGCTGCGTTTAAACTGGAGTCCATTAATCCGTCAAGTACAAAAGTATTTAGTAATACCTCTCCGGTAGTATATCTTTGGTAAGAATATAATCTCCCGTAATTATCTGAAAGTTCGACATAATTTTTTTTTAACTTGTTGATTTTTGCGGCAGCTACACAGTATGTAATTGCAGAATCAATCAATTCCAACTGATAGTAATATCTCTCAATGCCCTTCATCGCTTGTATCATCAAAGCGGTATCATTACAATCCTTTGAAATATCATAAGCACCATTATAAGCCTGAAAAGAATTTCTATAATTTAAAAGATCATTAAACACTTTTCCTTGTCTTAACTTGATTAATCCAATTAACAGTGTATCATTTTGTTGTTGTGCAATCTCAATACTTTTAAATAATAATTCATTTGCAATTTCAGGAGAATCAGCGTTAATAAAATCCTGGCTTTTTTTGTAAAGAATATGAGCAAGTGAGTCGCTGGGATAATCGCCTAATGATTCCAAATATTCATTTAAATTAAAATGTTCCTGAGCGTTTAAGTTTTTGGTTTGAATAAAACAAGTAGATATAAAGAATGTAAAAAAGAGTAATAAATAAAGATGTAAGTTTTTTTTTTGCCGGTAATGAATAAAATCATACATCTGTTAGATATAATTAATTATTAAAAAGTTGTTTTCTATCTGAAGACTATTTTTTTTACTAATGATTGACTATCTGCCGATATTTTAAGTAAGTATATTCTTATATACATTCCCATTTTATTAATACCGGTTGTTGATTCAGGGTAATAAGCATTGTATGGCCATTGATAAGTTTGCCAGTTGTTATTAACCAAAGGCTCTACCTGGGCGAAGATCAAATTGCTCCAGAGAAAAATAATTATAAATAGTAGAGGTCTCATATTTAGTTTAAATATTGCAATAACTAACACCACTCTGAATGATTTTACTCTTTAAAGTGGTGTTAGAAGTATCGGTCTATAAAGTCACGTTCTAATAATTTAAAATTTCATCAACATAATTGACTTTATAAACCGACTCTAATTAAAATAGAATTCAGGCTATTTCATTGTATATTTCCATTTGCCATCTTCCATAACAAATTTGTTAGTTTGGGTATCTTCATCTCCGTTACCATAAACTACTTTCATTTTAACAGTAGCTTTATCACCTGCTTCGTTAATTACTTCTTCAATAACTTCAACTGATTTGACCCCATCTTTCTTCTTCATTTCTTCTTGTCCCATTTGTAACATAGCAGTTAATTTAGCTTTTTCTTCAGCTGTTAATTCTTTGCCATTAGTTGCAAAAACATCAATAATAGCATCAAAATTTCCTTTTTCAGCATTTTTTAGAATATCCTTACTGATATCTGCCGGTGAGGAAGATGATGAAGTGCCACATGAAGTGGTAAATAATACAAAGCTTGCAATAACAAGACTTAAAATAATACTTAATTTTTTCATAATAGTAAATTTTTAAGGTTAATAAATTAATTAATAAATAAATAAATGTTGATTAAAAAAAATAAATTTCTTCTAAATAATAACTGTTTAATAATGAACTTGGTAAAATAACAAAGCCTTTTACAAAAGGCAAAAAAAGTTTATTGAACTTGCCCTGTATCAAATCAATACCAATCTTATTAAATGCTTTCCAAACTAATTCGGTACAGTATAATTTATCTTCACTTTTAATATCAAAAGCATCATCAAAAATAATTTTATCATCAAAAAATGATTTTGCTTTTAAAGCGGCAAGTTTTGCGGAGTTTGAATATTGTTCTTTAAGCCGAAAGATACTACCTCTGGATGCTTTTTCAGAACTAAAAAAATCAGATAATTTTTCCATTTTAACATAATCAATATCATCTGCTGATTCATCCGGTACCGTGTGTATTACATAAGGTATTTTATTTATCATGTAAATAACACCGACATGTGAATAAGATGATGCTCTGTCGGTAATTAATACTACTTGACTTTCGATACTTCGTCCTTTTCTAAAAACAAGATCCCCATCTTTTAAGGCTATATCGCAACTAAAAGTATTCACATTTTGCTTTTGTTTGATGTTATCAATATGTAT
>JAUVJB010000215.1 GCA_030592465.1 Bacteroidota bacterium
GTTGCAATTAAAAGAAAGCAATTTTTATTTTTCTACTTTGGTTTAATATTATTTATTAACTTCTTTTTTGAAGCAATGTTAAATACTATTGCCGGAGTATCTTTTGTAGTATTTTTTTATAGTTTGTTATATTCTATGCACAATAGTGTTGAGCATAGAAATAATAAATAATATTAAGCCAAAGTAGAAAAATAGAAATTGTTTTCTTCTAATTGCAATTACTAATATTGTGATAATCCAAGCAAATATTAACACCAAACCAACAAGACCCAATTTAACAGCAACATCTAAATATTGGTTATGTGCATTAAGGTTATGCTCCTGAGCCTCAGTCAAATCATAGTCCTGATATTTCTTTTTCATTACTTCATCAATATCTCCTGTTCCTACTCCAAACAAAAGGTTGTCATTGAATACCTCAATTCCTGATTTCCATAGCCAAAGCCTTATATCTGAATCTTTACTTAATGCTTGATTGTTCTCAATAATATTTGTTGTTTCCTTTATATTTTTATTTATCTGTGAATTAGTTAAAACTAAAACAGTTAAAACTACTCCCATTATCAGCACTCCTATACCAATCCAATATTTTTTATACTGAAGAATAACTATTAAAAAGAAGCTAAAAAAACTGATTAAATAAGTAATCTCTCCGGCGCGACTTCCCAATAGCCAAATAAAAATTGAAAAATAAAGGATAAGACTATAATATAATATATGTCTTTTTTTACTTGATCTTATTAAATACGCCAATATAACAACCGAAAAAATAATGTATACAGAAAAATAAGTTGAGTGATGAAAAAAGCTTAAATATGAATAAGAAAAATAACTGTATCTTTGATTAACTAACTGGAAAAAACTTAAATTAATTGTGTCGCTCCATCTCGATGACTCAAAAACAATTTTACCAAAATCATTAACATTAATACTGTTATTAAATGCAAAAACTAAACAAACAATACTTGCAATAAAATTTCCAAAAACGAAAAACTTTAAAACTATTCGATAATTAACTCTTACTTTTTCAGTAATAAGCAATGCCATAAATGGAACAAACAATATAGAAAGCTTTACCTCCAGATCAAATAAACCGCTTTTTAAATTATCCGAATAAAATAAACCTATCGCATGAATCAAATAAAATAAAAACGGAAAGATCAATAAAATATATGATTTGTAATCTTTTATTTTCAAACTTCTAATCGAAATAACTCCGGATAAAACCCATAAAAACATTACATAAGGTAAATATTTTTTAGTTAAAGGAATTGCTAATACCAGTATAATAAATATATAATACTGGAAATTTGATCTAAAAAAATTTTTTATTTTTAGTAACATTTATTTATTCTTAATAACAATCTTAAAGAAATGAAGCTAACTGTTATTCTAACAAACATTATAAATGCAAATACAGCATCTTCTTTTTCTTAACCACCTACTATAATTAAATTTACTTTAATATTTTAATAATAGTTAAAATTATTATTTTAAAATAAGAAAGTATATTAATATCTTTAATATATTTTTTATTCAATTCAATCTTTAGAGGCATAATCTCTTCAATATAAGTTTTTTCAGGATTATCACTTTCCCCAAGAATTATATTTTCATCAAAAAATTCAATTGAAGCATAATCAGTAATACCAGGCTTAACAGATAATACAATCATTTGTTCTTTTGAGTACATATCGACATATTTACGGACTTCAGGACGAGGGCCGACAATACTCATTTCCCCTTTAATAACATTAATTAACTGAGCAAATTCATCTAATTTATATTTACGTATAAAATACCCCACTTTAGTAATGCGAGAGTCTTTATCTCCAATTGTTAGGAGTCCATTTCTTTCTGCCTCAACAACCATTGATCTTAATTTAAATAACTTAAAATCTTTATTATTTTTACCAACTCTGGGCTGCATATAAAAAACTCCGCCTTTACTCTCTATATAAATTGCTATAAACAATATTAAAAATAAAGGACTAAGTAATAATAATAAACAAATCGAGATTAATATATCACAAAATCGTATCATATTCAGAATCTACTTGCCGGATTTTTAATTCTAAACCTTATTTTATTTTTTAATGCTTTCAATCTTTTACTTACGTTATTGTAATTCCCCTCCCATTTATTCATCCATTTCACAAATTGCATATCAGGAAATTTGTGAGCAAGATACTTGTATTGTGCAATATGCACACGATGATAATTTACCGTTGCAGTATTTCTAATTTCTGTTTTAAAAGTTTGTAAATCATAAGTTGTCCAGTCATCATGTGTCCATAACTCACCTCTTTGAGCTGTTTCAAGTAGGATTTTAATATCGCTTTCAGGAAGTACTGTATTATCTATCTCCAGTAATTCAAGGATACCAATTACTGCATACAAAAAGCCATTCAATACATGCCAGGGATTATCTTTAAACGGAAATTCTTCTAATATTGGCCATTTTTCTTCAAAATAACTTAATAAACCACCTTTCTCTGTTGTAATTTTAAATGGTTTTATCGCTTTTTTAGCAGCTTGTAAATATTTTTCATCTTTTGTAAACAAATATGCTCTGCACAACACGCTTATACCTTGCCCTTGCGCCATACAAGATATCCAAGGCGCCTTTAAGCTTTCGTAGTTATAGTTGTAGTAAAAAAGATTTTCAGGTTGATTAACAAACCATTTAGCAATGTTTAAGAAAATCTGTCTGCTTTTTTCGTCTGAATTAAAAATGGCTCGATTGTAATTAGCTAGTGCATAGCTGGCAATTCTTGTAGGATTATATTGAAATCCCGAATTTAGATAATTAGCTATTGGAATTCCGGTTTCGTCAAAATGAGGATAAAATTTTTGTGGATTTTCAAGAGCAAATTCATAATTAATCGCATAAGCTAAACTCGACTCAGACCTTTTATCGTAAGGAAATTCGTTTGAACCAAATAAAGCTGCTTTAAAGTCAAAAGCAATTTTTTTAATAAAATTTATATATGCAGAAATTCTCATTAATTCAAAATAGATTTATCATGTTGTTTAATAATTTTAACAATAAGCACAAAATAAATAAAATAAGCAAACAAATCAATTATTACATATCGTACCAAAAATTGTTCTATTGTTAAATTTTTAAAACTTAAAAGCATCATTATTAAAATAAAATACATAAACTGCCAAACAGCATTTAGTTTTAATCTTTCAAGACTGATAAAAGCTATAGACAAAGGTGTTACAACAAATCGTAATGCAAACGAAACTACAAGAATTTTAGCATAAACCCCTGAATGAATGTATTCTTCACCAAAAAACAGGCCAAACAAAGTTTCTCCGGCAAATTCTATAATGACAATACCGATAATTGACATTAAAGCAAGGATTTTAATTGTCTTTAGAACGTCCGGCCACAGTTTTTGTTTTAGATTTCTTTTTTCTGCCAGTTTTTGAAGAAAAACTTGCGAAATAGCTGCTGAAATTAAGGCTAATGTCAGACCTAAAATTTGTCTTGTTAAATCAAAATAAGCTGTAATCTCTCTGCTATATAATCTATTAATAAAAATAACAGGAAGCAGTAATGCAGCAGTATTGAGTAATACCGGAATTGTATTGTATAATGGAAATTTTTTGTATTCTATTAATGCTGATTTAATAGACACGCTATTGATTTTATTTATAGAAAATTTCGTTTTTAAGGCTTGACGGATGCCCATTAGAAAATTGGCAAAAGATCCAATTAGGTCTCCTAAAAACAAACCGACTTGTAATCCAAGGACACCTGATAAAATTTGCGTTACCGCTTCAGTACTTCGTCTTACAACTTTATTTTCGGATGATTTACGAAATGCTTTTTGACGAATTAACCAATTATTTAATACTCTGTACGAACCGGCAAAAAAAACAGAAAATGGCAAGAGATAAAACCAAGTATAGTAATTCAACGGAATATCCAATAAATTACTAATTTGATTTTTAAAAAAAATTAATGGTATCGCAACAACAACACTAATTAACAAGGTGATAAACAATCCGCCAAAAACCAAATTTTCTGCTTTATTTTTTTCTTTTGGCAGAACTATAGCCATATCGTAACGTAGTGTAACTACCGTAGTAATAATTCCCACTAAGCTCATATATACCGCAAAAACACCAAAATTTTCAGAAGGAATAATTCGCCGTAAAACAGGCTGAGCCAAAATAACTACAAATTGTGCAGCAGCTGTTCCGCTAACAAGTGTAAAAATATTTTTGAGAGTTGAATCATATTTAAAAAATCGTTTTACTAATTTCATAAACTATCTTCCACTGCCCATATTAATGTGTCTAAAACATAATCTATTTGCTCATCTGAGAGTTCATAAAATGCAGGCAGGCTAATCTCACGTGAATAATTATCGTAAGCCACAGGATAATCATCAATATTATAACCTTGCTCTTTATAGTATGTGAATTTGGGGATAGGAATAAAGTGCACATTTACAGATACATTTTTTGATCTTATCTTTCGGATTATCAAATCTCTCTTTGACTCACTTATATCTTTGATTCTTAATGCATAAAGATGATATGAAGACTCTTTTATGTTGGTTTTATAAATAGGTAATTGTGCCCATTTACAATTTTGCAGTCGTTTGTTGTATTTTTGAAAGATCTGTTTGTACTTGACCATCGTGTCTTTTTCATAGCGTTGGATTTCCACCAATCCGATTGCCGCCAAAATATCAGTCATATTGGCTTTAAACCCCGGATATTTAACATCGTAACGCCAAGAAGAATTATTGTATTTGTCAAATGCATCTTTCGACTGTCCATGAAGTGAATAAGTTCTGAAGAAATCATAAATCTCCGCATTATCAAAAGGTACAGGCATATTGCAGGCAATAGCACCTCCTTCGGCAGTTGTCAGGTTTTTTACTGCATGAAACGAAAACACGGAAATATCTGCAATACTTCCAATTTTTAATCCCCGGTATGATGCTCCCAGGGAATGGGCAGAATCGGAGAGTAATAAAATACGTCCCAAATTAGTTTGTATTTCGTTTTCCGGCTTAAAAAGATTCTTTATTTCAGAATTTTCAATTATGTCATATATTTCTTTATAGTCAGCAGGAAATCCCCCGAAATCAACCGGCATTATTACCTTA
>JAUVJB010000138.1 GCA_030592465.1 Bacteroidota bacterium
AAAAAAAAACATTATAAAATTTATTTTATAATGTTTTTTTAACAAAAATATAATAAAAAAATTATTTCTTTGTAAAAAAATCTTTAACATGCTCATTATTAACAATTTCCTATAAAAATGAATATGCTCCTGTTTTTGGAGACTTAACCATTTTAATAACTTTTGCATAGTTATTACCTTTACCGCTTTTTAATGTTGCAACAACTTTTTTTGCCATAACTCAAATTATTTAATTTCTTTGTGTATAGTTACTTTTTTAAGAATAGGATTGTATTTTTTTAACTCTAATCTGCCTGAAGTATTTTTTTTGTTTTTTGTTGTAATATATCTTGAAGTACCAGGCTTTCCACTATTTTTATGTTCAGTGCATTCTAAAATAACTTGAACTCTATTACCTTTTTTTGCCATTTTTTTATCTTTTTAATAAGTTTTAATAAATCCTTTTTCTTTAGCTTCTTTCAAAGTAGCATTTAATCCTTTTTTGTTTATTATTCTAATTCCTGCAGCAGAAACTTTCAATGTTATCCATCTGTCTTCTTCAGGTAAATAGAATTTTTTTATAAATAAATTAGGATAGAATTTTCTTTTTGTTTTTGCATGTGAGTGAGATACATTATTCCCAAACATGACTTTTTTTCCTGTTATTTGACAAACTCTTGACATTTTTTTATCTTTTTCAATTATTTTTAAATTCGGTTTGCAAAAGTCGTAATTTTAATTGAATTAATCAAATTATTTACAATTTATTTTTATATTTTACTAACACTCAACTGTTGATAAAAAATAATTATTTATGAATCCACTCCGAAAAGTATATTTTCGTCATTGCTATCCGCCAGCTGGCGGAGCGGCAATCTCAACCTGATAAACTACAAAGATATAGATTACTTCGCCTGCCTGTGCGTGCTGCACGCAGACAGGTACTACTAATGACGTAATTTTTCGACTTTTCGGAGTGGATTCATTTACAAATAAACAAAAAATTTAATTGTTTTTTTACAAATAAAAAATTACATTTATAGTTTTAAAAATAATTATTTATGAATAATATTAAATTAATTTTTATTATTAGTGTTTTATCATTATTGTTTTTAAGCTTTAATGATAATAGCGATAAAAATAAAACAGAAAAAAAATTATATAGAAAAGCCCAACGTGAATATTATAATGGTAATTATAAAGTTGCGAAAAATTTGTATCTGCAATTATTAGTCATTGATTCGTGTAATTTTGACTATAATTATGAATTGGGTTTATTGCTTTCTTATGAACTATATCAAAAAACCAAAGCAATACATTATTTTGAAATAGCATCACACATAATAACTAAAGATACAATTCCTGACCTTTATAATTATCTTGGACAAGCGTATTATGCTGCCGGTCGTTATGATGATGCAATTGCATCTTATGAAAAATACAGCAATTATCCTTTAAAAGAAGGTTTTTTTAAGATTGGTATGAAAAAATATATTAAAAAATGTAATGTGGCTAAAGAAAAAATCAGGAAATATGAAAAAAACAAAAAAGAATATGGAATAATTAATTTGGGACCAAATATTAATACTGAATTCCCTGAATATACTGCATTTGAAATTTTTTCTGATTCTGTTTTAATTTTTAATTCTTTACGTGATTTCGATATTGATTTTAATGAATATATTGAAACAATCTATATATCATATATAAAAAACAGTAAATTCACATCTGCTAAAAAAATTACTGAGGTTCAAAAATATAAAGATTTAGTAATTGATCAAGTATGGCACGAAGCAGCAATTAGCGTTACTCCCGATGAAACAAATATTATAATACATAGGAATAACAGATTATGGATTTCAGACTTTTTAAAAGGTAAATGGCAGAAACCTATTAAATTTTGTAAAAATATTAATTCCAATTTTTCACAAGAGCATGCTTCAATTTCCGGTGACGGTAATACTATTTATTTTAGCAGTTATGATAAGAAAACTAAAAATTTAGATATTTACATGGCTGTAAAACAAAGCGATGGTAAATGGGGTAAATCTGTGAAATTAGGCAACCAAATAAATTCCGACCAAAATGAAGATAGTCCTGAAATATCGGAAGATGGCAAAACCTTATATTTTTCATCAGAAGGTCATGAAAGTAAGGGCGGTTACGATATTTTTAAATCTGTTTTTAAAAATGAGAATTGGACTAAAGCAGAAAATATTGATTCGTTAAACTCAACAAGAAATGATATGTTTTTTAAATATTATAAAAAAAACAAGGTTGCATTTTTCTCATCTGACAGAAAAGGTGGTTTTGGTGAAATGGACATTTATATGGTAAAATTTAAAGAATAAGTTAATTCATTAAATAGTATCTGCACGAAAACTTAATTTTTGTGCAAACTTTACTTAAGCACTTCTCTTTCGGCAAATTCTCTTCCTGCTTTTAAAGCTTTTAAATTTACATCAATAATATCTTCACCTTTTTTTGCAAAAATTTTACGAATACCGTTTTCGAAACTTTCAAAAGGCATATCAATAAACGGAGAAGCAGCACCAAGCATAACAATATTCATTGAACGGGGAGAACCAATATCAGAAGCTATTTTGTTAGCATCAATAGCAACGTGATGTGGTAATGATTTAATTTTTGCAATTAATTCATCCTGCTCAGGATAATCAGTAATATTATTAAATGCTTTAGTATTAGTAACGAGATAACCATCTTTTGACAGATAAGGCAAATATCTCAAAGATTCCATAGGTTCAACGGAAAGAATTAAATCTGCTTTACCCATAGTGATTAAATCCGATGCAATTTCTTTACTTGAAATACGTAGATTAGATTGAACATCACCACCTCTTTGGCTCATTCCATGAACTTCTGCTTGTTTTAAAAATAATTTATTTTCAAGAGCAGCCATACCAATAATTGCTGCAATTGAAAGAATGCCTTGACCTCCTACTCCTGCTAATATTAAATCTGTTTTCATGTGTTTATATTTTTATAGTTAGCTAATATTTAATTATTTATATATATCCTTTGTGTAATATGATTTGCCTGCCCCGTTCACCCTGTGAAGTGCGAAGCAATATTTTACCGAAGTCATTTGTTGTCATTTGTTTCACGTCATTTAACAATAGAACAATTTAATCTATTAAGCGATAAGCGGTTTTAAACCGCTAATCGCCAATTTAACAATTTAACAATCCGCCAGCCGGCGGATTTAAACATTAAACCTTAAACTTTTTTCATTTTTCGTGCAAGTGTTTGAACACACTCTCTTCGAGGTATAACAACAGATACTCCATTATAAGCTAATTCTTCTTTAATTATTTTGACGTTTTCTTCAAAATTTTTCTTTAAAGGAATCATAACACGAATATGTTCTTTTTCAACACCAATACCTTCACATATTGCTTCAATCTTACCTGTTCCTTGCGAATGCTGACCACCGGTCATAGCTGTTGTTGAATTATCAGAAATAATAACTGTAATATGAGACTTTTCATTAACAGCATCGAGCAAGCCTGTCATACCGGAATGAGTAAAAGTAGAATCGCCAATAACAGCAACAGCAGGAATAAGACCTGCATCACCGGCACCTTTTGCCATGGTTATTGATGCACCCATATCAACACAACTATTTATTGCATTGAAAGGAGGTAATGCACCAAGAGTATAACAGCCAATATCAGCAAACACTTTACCTTTGCCATATTCTTTCATTGCTTCGTTAAGCTCATCGTACATATCACGATGACCACAGCCGGGACATAATGAAGGTGGACGTTGTTTAACTATTGTCGGAATGTCCTCACCTGTTGTATCTTCTAATTTTAAAGACTTTGCAACGAGATTAGGGTTAAGTTCACCTACTCGTGGTAAATATCCGTCTAATTTTCCATGTACTTGTATTCCTTCATTAAAATAATCTTTTATCATTTCTTCAATAAAAGGAGCCCCTTCTTCTACAACTAATAACTCTTTACATTCATTTTTAATTTTCTCGATTAGTTTTCGAGGAATAGGATACTGATTAATTTTTAATACAGGATATGGAATTTTACGATCTTCAAAATTTTCTAATACATAGTTATAAGCTATACCTCCTGTAATTATTCCAAGACTTTTATCTTTACCGTCAAAATATTTATTAAATGTTGAATTTTCGGAATCTTCAACAAAAAGTTCTTGCTCGGCAACCAATTTATTGTAGTTAATTCGGGCAATAGCCGGCAATAAAACAAATTGACGAGGGTTTTCAGGTAAAGATCCGTTAAGCATGTCTTTAATTTGCAGAGTTTTAACTCCTGCTCTTGAATGCGAGATACGAGTAGTAATTCGAAGTAATACAGGAGTTTTAAATTTTTCAGATAATTCAAAACCATGATAAGCCATATCATAAGCTTCTTGTTGATTTGACGGCTCAAGGATAGGAATCATTGCAAATTTCCCGTAGAAACGAGAATCTTGCTCATTTTGTGATGAGTGCATTGACGGGTCGTCAGCCGACACAACTAATAGACCTCCATTAACACCTGTTATTGCAGAGTTAATAAAGGCATCGGCAGCTACATTTAGTCCAACATGTTTCATACAAACAATAACACGTTTCCCTGCATAAGACATGCCAAGAGCTGTCTCCATAGCAGTCTTTTCATTGCTTGACCACAAACGATGAATATTTCTTTCTTCTGCTTTTTTTGAAGCTTGAACATATTCCATAATTTCTGTTGAAGGTGTACCCGGGTAAGCATAAACGCCTGATATTCCACCATCTATAGCACCTTGTGCAATAGCTTCAGCTCCAAGTAATAATAAATTTTGCATGTTTATATAATAAATAAGTTAATTAATAATTTATTTTATTTGTAATTTCTCCAAACTATAATTCATTTTCTTTTTTTAAGACTTCCATTAATATTTTATCAGAGATACGAAATTTATTTTTATGTAATTGAAGTAATAATGGCTTCAATTCATTTATAAAAGCTTTTCTTTTAGCAATTCGTAAAATACCAATAGTACCAATTGTATCAACTGAAAATGCAGCAGCAAAGTTACGTGCTATAATTTCATCTATTACAGCAAACTCGCAATTCAATTCCTTTGCACCAACAATTGTTTCCAGTTCGCCCTTGTGCAATTTCCCTGTTAACTTATTAACAAAAATACTATCATTTACTGTATAAAGAGATATATTTTCAGTTTTTATCGCTTCTGCCAATTCTTTTTGTCCAAATCTATTTTTTCCTGAAGTAGCATTAATTTCATTAAAAACAGCTTGTGTTATAAATACTTTATCGAAAATTTTCAATAATAAATCAAAATGATTAATTATAGAAAGAGCAATCATCGGGCTTGTATCTACAATAGCTTTAATCATTCTCAGAAAGTAATAAATATTTTTGTATAGCCTGATTATCTGATTTTAAATTTTCTTCTTTGTAGTCATGCCAAAAAATATCCTTATTGATAAGTATTTCTATAAAATCGCTAAGACTTTTATCAGCCAATTGGGCAGCTTTTTCTAATGAAACAGCTTTAGACATAAACAAACCAATAGACAATGATATTTTAATTTTGTCGTTCAAATTTTTCCCAAAATTGACCTTTTTAACAAAAGGTAAAAATTCAGTTAAAAATTCTGTTTTAAGCATCGAATTTTGCATATTTATATAATAAATAAGTTAATTAATAATTTATTTTATTTGTAATTTATATTTAACAACTTTATTTTAAAAATTACAGACCTCCAAATCGTTTAAGTATCCTGATAAAAAAGCATTAACGATTTGGCTATGCGTAGTGCGGGATTCCGCAGCACTTCACTTTCAATTTACAACTATATTTTTTTACTTGCATAATCTTTCAATTTATGACAAAACCCGCATTACGTATAGCCTTTGTTACAAACTGGCTTTCTTTAATCGTTCTATTTCTGTTCTTATTTCATCTACAACTTTTTCGTTTTTAATTACCTTTTTATCACCAGTTCGAGTTGAAAAAATCACAAAAACTTTTCCACCATATTTTTTTTCAAAATCTTGAAAACTTGCACTCATTCTTTCAGTTATCTTGTAGTTCCCAAAGTTTGCATTTGCTGTAATAGGTTTGATTTGTATTCCAAAATACTTATTTCCAACTTTACCGAGATAATCAATATCACCAGCGTGGTCTAATTCAGGGTCGCTCTCTTCAAATTCAATTTCAGGAAATATTTTTGCAAGTCCGTCATTTATAACAGATTTTTCAAGCAAAAACCCGTCATAAGTGCGGACAATTGTAACTTCATAAATATAATCCTTACAGTCTTGTAACGATAGGTCTTCAAACGCTGCTGTCCATTCAGGGATTACTACTTCGGTTATTTTTGTATATAACCTTTCACCCATTTCGTCCAATGTTTCTTTGGTTATTTTAACACTATCTTTTTTCTTTGTATATGCTTTTTCAAAGTAGTATTCTTCCCATTCTTCAAGGGCTTTCGGTTGGCATTCACGGATTAAAGCCATTACTGCATCAACTTTATTTGGTCGTGTAAGTTGATAAGTATTACTCGCATAGTTTAATACTTTTTCCTTTTTGCCAAAAGGTTTTGCATATTTTTTTAATTCTTTTTTTGCCATTATACAGTTTCCTTATTTAAATACATGAATTTTTCTTTTTTCTTATAATTGTATGCTAAATCAGCGTCAGCAAAACCATTTTTTATCAGGTGAGCATTAATAAATGTTTTATTTTTTAAATATAAATAAACCATTAAATGATTTTTTTCATCGTGTTTGGTTTCATCATATTTTAGAAACACTTTTTGTCCTTTTGTTTTGAGCTGTAAAAACTCAATAGCTTTTCCGTTTGCTTCCTTTTTTTCTTTAACTCCAATAAGTCTAACAATCAAACCATTATTTAGCTTTACTAATTCAGGACTAATAATTTCTTTTATTGAATAGTATTCTTCTCTTCTCGTTGAGTCATTTTGGTCAATTTTTGAACCGAATTGAAGTTTTTTAGGGTCAGTTTTTTTATCAAAATGGTGGAAGTCTTTAAAAATATATGGAAGTTTTTCTATTTCATTCTTAAAATCAATATTTATCTTTTCTTGTTTTATAAAACTATAATCAGAATTAAAAATGTCTCCTTGATTTATTTCTAATTTTCTTTCAATGTATGGTATAAATTTGGGGTTTATTTCGTAACCGACAGAATTTCTGTTTAATTTTTTTGCAGATAGTGAAGTTGTTCCACTTCCAAGAAATGGGTCAAGAACAGTGTCTCCAACAAATGAAAACATTTTTATCAATCTTTTTGGCAATTCTTCCGGAAACATTGCTAAATGTCCGTCTTGTCTTGTTCCGCCAAAATTCCAGTGCCCATCAAAATATGTTTTCCATTCTTCTTTGGTCATTTTTGATTGTTCTTTTATTTCCCTACTAGGCTTTATAGGTATCCCTAGTTTTTTAAACAATAAAATAAATTCGTAATCAATAGTTAAAATTCCATTTCTCGGTGTAGGATAACTTCCCATTAAAGAAGCTCCTCCTGTTGTATTTGAAGTTGTTTTTTTCTGCCAAATTATTGCACCCATATAATCAAATCCAATGACTTCGCAGAATTTTATTATTTCTGTTCGTATAGGAATTACTTTATATCTTCCATAATAAACAGCTCTTGCAAATTGGTCACCAATGTTAACACACAAACGACATCCGTTATTTAGAACCCTGTAACTTTCTTTCCAAACAAGATTTAAGTTGTTTATATATTCTTCATAACTGTCATTATATCCTATTTGGTTTTCTGTTCCGTAATCTTTTAATTGCCAATATGGTGGTGAAGTAATAACCAAATCAACTGATTTATCTTCCAACTCAGCCATTTTTC
>JAUVJB010000275.1 GCA_030592465.1 Bacteroidota bacterium
TTCAGTATAAAAAGGTAAAAAAGTACGTCATTGCGAGGGTTAAGACCCCCGTGAAATCGGTCGCCCACAAAAATAAATGACAATAAAAAAATGTAGTTGTCATTAGTAGGAACGAAGCAATCTATGTCTCTGTATTTCAAACGATTGAGATTGCCACTCCGCCAGCTGGCGGATCGCAATAACGAAAGCACCCTTTTTAGACTGAACTCATAAATAACTAACCGCTCAAAATCTAAATGGAATTAATAATTCTTTTTTTAAACTAAAAAAAATACAAATGGCTGAATTACAAATAAATATTACTGAAATACGTAACAACATCAAAAAACTTAGTAAATATTTTAATAGCAATGGTATAGAATGGAGCTTGATAACAAAAGTATTTTCCGGAGATAAAGAATTTTTGAGACAAATACTTACACCTGATATCATTAAAGACATTCATTCAGTAGGTGATTCACGCTTATCGAGTTTGAAAAACCTTAAAGAAATTAATAATGAATTAATAACTATATATATTAAACCACCTGCACAGGCTTATATTGATGAGATTGTTAAATATGCCGACATTTCATTAAATTCATCACATAGAACAATTGTTGCCCTTAACAAAGCTGCAAAAAAACAAAACAAAATACACAAAATAATTGTAATGATAGAGCTTGGCGATCTCAGAGAAGGTGTAAACAGAGAAGATTTTGTTGATTTTTATGAGCTTATATTTCACCTTTCTAATATTGAAGTAGTTGGTCTTGGGTGTAACCTTGGCTGCATGTATGGAATTGAACCAACTTACGATAAATTACTTCAACTAAGTTTATATAAAGAGCTTATTGAGTTAAAATACAAATCAAAATTAAGTTTGATTTCAGGAGGCAGTTCAATTACTTTGCCCTTGATAGAAAACCAATCTATTCCAAAAGATATTAATCATTTTAGAGTTGGAGAAGCCGCTTTTTTTGGTACAAGTCCTTTAAATAATGAGGGATTTTTAGACTTATGTACTGATACATTTAATTTTTATACTCAAATAATTGAAGTTGAAGAAAAAGGAATTGTTCCCGATGGTATAATAGGTGACGCCGGTATTGGTCATGCTATTGGGTTTAAAGAAAAAGATCTTGGAAAAACCTCTCATAAGGCAATACTTGATTTCGGTTTGTTAGATGTTGACAAAGATGGATTAACACCTGACGATAAAGATATTAAAATGGTTGGAATAACATCAGATATGACTGTTGTCGATATTGGTAATAACTTAGATAAAGACGGTAAACAAAAATATTATGTTGGAGATAAAATTTGTTTTGACCCTAATTATATTTCTGTTGCGAGACTTCTTAATTCTAAATTTATTGAGAAAAAATTTATAACAGAGTAACACAAAAAATGATAGAAGAAATATTACAAAATAATAAGAATACGTTTGCAAGTATTTTCCCATTTAATTTACAAAATGAAATTATTTTTGAGCTAAATCTTTCTGTAAATAACAAAGAATTATACAAATTAGATCTTTCAACTACTACAAAACTTTCGGAATATATCAATAAAAAGAGAAAAGATTCAAATTCAGATATTATAATTGGAGGTTACGCAGAAGATAGATTAATATACAGGAAAAGTGAACATTTTGAAAAAGGTAAAGACGCGCGAACAATACACCTTGGTGTAGATATCTGGTGTAAAGTGAATACATCTGTATTTGCACCAATAAATGGCAAAATCCACAGTTTTAAAAATAATGTTAATTTTGGAGATTATGGTCCTACAATTATTCTTGAACATAATTTGGAAGGCTTAATTTTTTATACTTTATATGGTCATTTATCTGTAAAATCTTTGCAAAACATTAAAACCGGTAAAAGAATAAATAAAGGCGAAAAATTTGCAGAAATAGGCGATGAAAAAGAAAATGGAAATTGGCCTCCTCATCTGCATTTTCAAATAATTTCTGATATGCTTGGGAAAAAAGGCGATTTTCCCGGAGTTGCAAGCAAAAAAGATAAATCAAAATTTCTTCATTTATGTCCAAATCCAAATTTAATTTTAAATATCTAATAATATGGCAAGTACCTCGCATATTGAAATAATTAATAATGCCCTGAAAAATAATGTTGATTTCATAAAATCTATTTTAGATAAGGAAACTATCATTTCAGCCGTAATTAAGGGTAATGCTTATGGTCATGGAGTATTAGTTGTTGTTCCCGCACTCGAAGCACTCGGTATAAATCATTTTTCAGTTTATTCATCTCCGGAGGCAAGAGAAGTGCTGAATGTAAAAAACAAAAACTCAACCATTATGATAATGGGATTTATTTTTAAGAAAGATTTTGACTGGATAATAGATAATAAAATTGAGTTTTTTGTTTCTGATTTAGAAATTTTAAATATAGCTGTAAAAGTAGCAAAATCACTCAATAAAAAAGCAATAATTCATCTTGATATTGAAACAGGGATGCATAGAACAGGTTTATCAATAAAATATCTTAAAAAAGTAATTGATGTTATAAATAAAAACAAGAAACACCTGATTATTAAAGGAGTTACTTCACATTTTGCCGGAGCAGAAAGTATTGCAAATCATACGAAAGTAAAAAAACAATTCACTGTTTTTAAAAAAAGAATAAAAATGTTAAAAGAAAATGGGATTAATCCTAAAATAAAACACATTGCAAGTTCGGCTGCTGCAATTAACTATCCCGAAACCCAATTAGATTTAATACGAACAGGTATATTGATTTACGGATACTGGCCTACAAGAGAAACATTTATTAAGTATGTTGCCAGGAGAAAGGATAAAAGCAACCCATTAGATAGAACATTAAGATGGAAATCACAAGTTATGTTAATTAAAGACGTTCTTGAAGGTGAATTTATTGGTTACGGGCTTAGTTTTCAGGCACAACGTAAAATGAAGATAATGATAATTCCTGTCGGATACAGTGATGGATATAGTCGTTCTCTTAGTAATAATGGTCATGTTATTGTTAATGGTCAAAACTCACCTGTAATTGGAAATGTAAATATGAATATGACTATTTGTGATATAACAGATATTTCAAATGTTAATATTGGTGACGACGTAATTCTTATTGGAAAACAAGGTAATAATGAAATTTCTTTTACTTCTTTTGCAGAAATGAACAATTCATTAAATTATGAAATATTGGCACGTTTACCCGAAAATATTGAAAGAACAATTATTTAAACAATCTTGTTTTTTTGTTGTATCTCAGATAACTATAAAATTTTTGCTTAGTCCCTAAGAAATTAATGTGCCCCGGGGGTTTTGTGGGTAATCAAGCCACATCACATTGTTAATCGAGTAGGTAGTGGGATTACTCCCCCTGCCTCTCACACCACCACGCATGCTCTCGCACGTGGCGGTTTTAATTAATAGTTTAACATTTCGTAATTCTTTGACAAGTTAAATAAGTTTTGTTCTGCAAACCATGCTAAATTTTATTTTGAGGTGCTGAATGAGTAAGTTTATACACAAACTGTGTAAATTATTGTTATAGTTCAATTATGCACTTTAAAAATAATATCGAATATCGAACAAGGAATTATGAATATTGAAGATACAATAAAGAACATAAGAA
>JAUVJB010000240.1 GCA_030592465.1 Bacteroidota bacterium
ACTTTCGTTTATTTAGACTTTAGGATTACAAATACGAAGATCGTTTATAAATGACGATAATGTTATTTTAAAATTATAACTGTTTATAATATACATATTAGTTTTGAATAAATTTAAGGAAAATTTTCGTTATTTTAAAAAAATAAATTTACATTTCCAAATAAAATTTATTTTTTTTTTAATTTCACATATACATAATAAATTGATTATGAAATAATTATAACAAAAAAACAAAATACATACTTCTAAACTTAATTTTTAAATAATAAAATTTAATAAAAATTGTTATTTTAGTGAAAAAATAATACTAATATTTTAAATTTAAAAAATAATTATTATGGAACAATCTCAAAATCCAAAAGTACAAGAATTTATGGCAAAAGTTATTGCCAAAAATCCCGGTGAAGTAGAATTTCATCAAGCAGTATTTGAAGTTGCTGAATCATTAATTCCTTATATTGATGAACATCCAAAGTATAAAAAAGGAAAAATTTTGGAACGAATGGCTGAACCTGAAAGAGTATTAATGTTCAGAATTCCTTGGTTAGATGATAAAGGAGAAATTCAAATAAACCGTGGTTTTAGAATTCAAATGAACGGTGCTATTGGTCCTTACAAAGGTGGTCTTCGTTTACACCCAACTGTTTACCTTGGAATTTTAAAATTCTTAGCTTTTGAGCAAGTATTTAAAAACAGTTTAACTACTCTTCCAATGGGCGGCTCAAAAGGTGGATCTGATTTTGACCCTAAAGGAAAATCTGACAATGAAGTTATGAAATTTTGCCAAAGTTTTATGACTGAGCTTTATCGTCATATTGGTCCAAACTTAGATATTCCTGCCGGTGACATTGGCGTTGGTGGTCGTGAAATTGGTTTCTTATTTGGACAATACAAAAGAATTAAAAATGAATTTACAGGAGTATTAACCGGAAAAGGTCTCCAATGGGGCGGTAGTTTAATAAGACCTGAAGCAACAGGTTATGGAGATGTTTATTTTGCAAAAGAAATGCTTGCAACAAAAGGTCTTGATTTTAAAGGTAAAACAGTTGTTATCTCAGGTTCCGGTAATGTTGCACAATATGCAACACAAAAAACTACTCAACTTGGCGGCAAAGTTGTTACTTTATCAGATTCAAGTGGTTTCATATATGACCCAAAAGGTATTGATGCCGAAAAATTAGCATTTGTTTTTGAACTCAAAAATATTAAACGTGGAAGAATTAAAGAATATGCTGCAAAATATGGTGTTGAATATCACGAAGGACAAAGACCATGGGGTATTAAATGTGATGTTGCATTACCATGTGCTACTCAAAATGAATTAAACGGAGAAGAAGCAAAAGTATTGGTTAACAATGGCTGTATATGTGTTGCAGAAGGTGCTAACATGCCTTGTACTCCGGAAGCTGTTACAGTATTCCACGAAAATAAAGTTCTTTTCGCACCCGGAAAAGCTTCAAATGCAGGTGGTGTTTCTGTTTCAGGTCTCGAAATGTCTCAAAACTCTATGAGATTATCTTGGAATAGTGAAGAAGTTGATAAAAAACTTCACGAGATTATGGTTAGCATTCACAATACTTGTGTTAAATATGGTACAGAATCTGACGGTTATGTAAACTATGTAAAAGGTGCTAATATTGGCGGTTTTGTTAAAGTTGCCGATGCTATGTTAGCTCAAGGAGCTGTTTAATATTATAATACTTAATATACTCGGAAAAGTCTTTTTTGCCACAAAGGCACGAAGACAGGCACAGGCAGTCGCAGACAGGACTTATTGTTTTAGTAATACTTCTTTTTATTTGATTTCTCGGAGTGGACTCAATACTTAATTCAAAAAAAAACTTTGCATCAGCAAAGTTTTTTTTTATTATTTTTACCACGAAATATTATTTTATTACAATATGCAAACCTCCGTAATTCTTTCAACAGCATACTTAGCTCCTATTCAATATTATTCGAAATTATTGAAATATGATACGTCAATTATTGAGCTACACGAAAACTATGTAAAGCAATCGTTCCGCAACAGATGTAATATTTATGGCGCTAATGGTTTACAAACTCTGAGCATTCCCATAAAAAAAGATATAACGCCCAAAACGTTAATAAAAGATATTCAAATTTCTTATGATAAGAATTGGCAAAAAAATCATTGGAAAGCCATTAAATCTGCTTATGGCTCATCTCCTTTTTTTGAATATCTTATTGATGATTTTATCCCTTTCTATCATAAAAAATTCACTTTCCTCATCGACTTTAACAATCAAATTCAACAAGTTGTTTTAGATTCATTAGAAATTAACACAAACATTACTTATACGAATTCCTTTCACAAAGAAGCTGACATTAAAGACTTTAGACAAACAATAAATCCTAAAAAAAGGCTTTCAAAACCCGATGATGAATTTATTAATTTTGAATATTATCAGGTTTTTGCAGAAAAACACGGGTTTATTCCCAATCTAAGTATAATTGATTTGTTATTTAACGAAGGCACTAATTCAATTGATATTATAAAGAAAAGCACAATTATTTAATAAATGAGTCCACTCCGAAAAGCCGATAAGCGGTTAATCCGTCAGCTGACGGAGGATTGGAGGCTATAAGCCTGTACATCAGTCTATTACAAAACCGCTAATCGGCTAATCCGCCAGCTGGCGGATAGTTTTCACAGTGGACTCATAAATATATTGTTAAATTGTTATATTGCTAAATTCTAAAATTTTATAAAAGTGCTACTTTATGGATATACTCTAATCAGGTTAAATATATCCCCAATTTTCACCACTTTTTATTCTACTTATTTGCATTTCAGAAACACAAAATTCTCGTGCTAATACTGCACCTGCAACGCCAATCTGTAATTGATGTTTAATTATACGAACATCGCTTTCATTGAGTTTAGAATAAGTTCGTGTTGATAAAGGATTTCTCTTTTTACCAAAAAAATTATCCCAGCCTTTCCACTCTTTAAAACGTAAATCAGGTCGAGATGGTACATTTAAAGGTCGTTTTTTCCATTTTCTAAATATCTTTGAATTTTTTATACCTTTCATTTGCACCACTTTTGATGCATCGTCAAAAGATAAATATGTTCGCACTTGTTTAGGATAACCAAAAAAATCCCGCCAGCCTTTCCATGTACCCCTTCGTGTAAAATATTCATCGGGTATTCGCGGGAATTTTTTAGGAAGATATTTTTTTTCTCTCTTATACTTATCAAATTTACGTACAGAAATTACACCGAGAGGAACCAAATTATTAATCACCCACTCACTTGCCAGATTATATGACCACTTAACAACCTTGTCGTAATCTTGAATTTTTAACTTCTCTGTTTCCTTCATTTCAAATATTTTCAAATTGCTTAGCTACTAAAAAAACAATAAAGAGTTATTTTTTATATTATTGCTACATAGTGCTTGAACGAAAACTAAGTCATTTATTATTATTCGTCATTGCGATCCGCCAGCTGGCGGAGAAGCAATCTGTAAATCAATGGATTGCTTCGGTCGTTCCCTGTTAAATATTGCTTCGCAATTTCACTGGGTAAACCTCCCTCGCAATGACGAAAATATTGAATTTTCGTTCAAGCACTACATATACGAATATATAAATATATTCATAAAAAATAATATATAATTGTGATATAAAATCAATACGTAAATTCAACATAAATGTTACTGAACTTTAAATTATACCTCACTCGGTTATTATTTTATCCGCCAGCTGGCGGACATTGATAGTCATTATGTGATTAAATAGTTATGAATGACCGTGAATCCAAATGACCCCGATACGCCCCAGTATAGTCGTTCCCTGTTAAATATTGCTTCGCAATTTCACCCTGTGAAATAATTTATTGGATAAAAAAATTACTTAATTATAAATTTATTAAGATTCTCAAAAGGCAGTTCAATAATTTTTATATTATCAACTCTTGAAAATGATGGTCCTTGCTTACACCATTCAATAAACATGTTAACACTTATCTCATCACCCTCTGCCTCAATTAAAACCGTGCCATCAACATTGTTTTTAACAAATCCGCAAATATTATAATTAAGAGCTTCTTGATATGTTTGATATCTAAATCCGACACCTTGAACCCTTCCCAAAACTATAATTTTTACATGTTTATTCTTAATATTATTATTCATTTTTTTAAATTCATACATTCAAGTTTCAAATGCAACTTTTTCATTAATTATTTAAAAAATTTAAGTTATAAACTGAAACCATGAGAGTAGTTACACCGAACCATGTAAATATTAAACTTTAAACCTCAAACCTTTTACATTTTTCTCGGTAAAGTGAAAATAAATGTGCTGCCTTTTCCGATTTGACTTTCAACACGTATTGTTCCGTTATTTTTTTCAACAAATTCTTTACAAAGAATTAAACCAAGACCGGTTCCTTTTTCATATTCTGTTCCCAAAGTAGTATGGTGATAATCTATGCGAAAAATATTTAACAAATCATCTTCTTCA
>JAUVJB010000142.1 GCA_030592465.1 Bacteroidota bacterium
ATGTGCACAAAAATTATTGACTAATAAAGTTGATATAGGTCTTGTTCCGATTGCAATAATTCCCGAATTAAAATATTATAAAATAATTTCAGATTATTGTATTGGTGCAACATCAAAAGTGAAAAGTGTGGTTTTAGTTTCTAATGTCCCTCCTCAACATATAAAAACTATTTATTTAGATTATCAATCACGCACTTCAGTATTGCTGGCTCGAATATTAGCCAAAAAATTCTGGAAAATAAATGTTGCATTTTTTAAAGCCAAACCGGGTTTTGAAAATAAAGTTTTAGAACAAAATTCAGCAGCGGTGATTATTGGAGACCGTACTTTTTATATCAATAACAAATATAAATATAAATACGATTTAGCTGAAGAATGGATAAAATATACTAATTTGCCTTTTGTTTTTGCCTGTTGGGTATCAAATAAAAATCTTGACAAACAATTTGTTGATAATTTTAATAAATCGCTTAAATTTGGTGTTGAAAATATTAAATCAGTAATAGATAATTTTAAACAAAACCATAAAGAGCTGAATAATTTTAATATTGACGAATATTTTAATAAAAATATCAGCTATAATCTTGACAAAGAAAAACTTAAGGGTATGGATTTGTTTTTTGATTTAGCAAAACAGATAAACATTTTTTGATTTTGGATTTTAGACACGAATTTAACGATTTTAACGATTTAAGATAAATGTTATGAATAATAAAATTATATTTTTTTTGGCAATAATATTTTTTACAAATTTCTCATTTGCCGAAACTTCAAAAGATACAACAAAACAGCAAACAAAAAAGACAATAGTATTTCAATATGATATAATGCAGGAAATTGCTCCGGCAGTATGGCGACACACACAGCAAAGCTTTGAGCAAGCCAAAGCTATGAATGCCGATTTAATATTAATTCATATGAATACTTATGGCGGATTAGTTGATATAGCAGATTCTATTCGTACAAAAATATTGAACAGCAACATACCTGTTTATGTTTTTATCGATAATAATGCAGCATCGGCAGGTGCCTTAATATCAATTGCTTGCGATAAAATATTTATGCGAAAAGGAGCAAATATTGGAGCAGCTACAGTAGTAAATCAAACAGGAGCAGTAATGCCTGATAAATATCAGTCGTATATGCGTTCAACTATGCGTTCTACAGCCGAAGCTCACGGAAAAGACACAATTATTATTGGTAACGATACTATTTTTAAATGGAAAAGAGACCCGTTAATTGCAGAATCAATGGTTGACCCACGCACCTATATTAAAGGAATTATTGATACCGGTAAAGTCTTAACTTTAACTACAAGTGAGGCTATTAAAATTGGCTATTGCGAAGGACAAGCAGAAACTATTCCTGATGTATTGAAGCTGGCAAAAATTGATAATTATGAGATAATAAAGTATGAAATAACAACTCTTGAAGCAATAATTGATTTTTTAGTCAATCCTGTTGTCCATGGTTTGCTCATAATGTTAATTATTGGAGGAATTTATTTCGAATTACAAACACCCGGCATTGGGTTTCCCCTTGCAGCAGCCGTATTTGCTGCCATACTTTACTTTGCCCCTCTCTATCTAGAAGGATTAGCTGCAAACTGGGAAATATTAATTTTTGTTATCGGAATAATTTTGCTTGCTCTAGAAATTTTTGTTGTCCCCGGCTTTGGTGTTACCGGTATTTCCGGTATAATTTTAATTGTTGCTGGTTTATCTCTAAGCATGGTCGATAATATTGTGTTCGATTTAGGAGGAGTGTATTTAGATTCATTTTTTAAATCTTTAGTAATTGTTGTTTCTTCAATGTTCTTTGGTATCATCGCATCAATATATTTTAGTAAGAAACTTTTTGATACCGGATATTTTAGTTTTTTAGCATTAAATACAACTCAAAAATTAGAAGATGGTTATGTTGGAGTTGATAATACTGAAAAATCATTAATTGGCAAAAAAGGTATTGCTTCAACCATATTGCGTCCTTCGGGAAAAGTGAAAATTGACGATGATACTTATGATGCAAAAGCTGAATATGGGTATATATCAAAAAATGATAAAATTGAAGTAGTCAGGCATGAAGCAGGTCAATTATACGTTAAAAAAATTGTAAGCGTTCACACATTGCTTTAAATTATTATACTAAAAATTGTTGTATTATTAAATTGTTGAGCTTTAGTTAGTTATGCAACTTATCTTAAACTGTGAACGGTTACAAAAAATTATTAATTTTTAATATTTATGAATTCAAAATTTATTATTAGAGATTTTTTAAGCACAGATATTCAACAGATTAATAAAATTTGGCAAGAAACAGGTCTATGCAACACCGAACGTGGCGATGACGAGGTGGTTATAGAAAAAACCTTAAAAACCGGCGGTAAATTTTTTGTTTTAGAAAATATTGGAAATAACAAAATTATTGGCACATCGTGGATAACAACCGATAACAGGAGACTCTACCTTCACCACTTTGGCATTAAACCCGAATATCAAAAAAAAGGGTTAGGGATGATGCTTGCTAAGGCATCGCTTGAATATGCAAAAAAAACAAAAATGCAAATTAAACTTGAAGTACATAAAAATAATGCAGGTGCTATTGAACTATATAAAAAGATTGGGTTTAAATACCTTGGTGATTACAAAGTTTTTATTATTAGAGATGTTTAAAAAATATAATTTTGTTTTTAATCGGACAACAAATGAAAAAATATATAAAACAACACAATTACCCACTCAAATTAAGAAAGAACCCTATTAATTAACTTCCAAAATATCATCCCAACAAGTTGTAAATTCCCTTGAACGCATTTCTGATTTCATTTTCCATTTTTTGTCAAACCCCTCACTTGCAGACTTTATCGTACCTTTACCCATTTTATCATTAATATCGTCAATAGTTGTCATCAAAGCATTACTTTTCGCAACATCAACATTATCAAATAGACTTAATTGTGAATACTCTTCCGGAATAATATCGCTTAGCATAACACCTGCTTTTTTGTATTTCAATCCCTTAACATAAATATTTTTTAAGGCTTTATTTGCATATAATATAAATGTAGAAGTGCTATTTGTAGGAACAGGTAATTTTATTACTTTATGATTATAATAAAAATTTTCTTTATTAAAACGATTTGTTAAAATATAGATTATTAAGATGTTTGCTAACGATTTTTGTTTTCTAAGTTTCCTTGATGCACTTGTTATATAAGTCGAAATCGCTTGTCGCAATTCGTCATAATCGGTGACAGGTTTACCAAACGAACGAGACGAGGTAATGCCTTTTTTATTTTTTGAAACACTTTTAAGAGATATACACGAAACACCCTGCAGCTCTTTAACTGTTCGTAAACCGACAATTCCGAAATTTTTTTTTATCCATTGTTGATCAGCATTTTGTAATTGATAAGCAGTATTAATATTACTTACAGTTAATTTTTCTTTGAATTGTCGTCCTATACCCCACACCTCATCAACAGGAATATCTTTTAAAAAATTATTAAACTCTTCATAATCTTTAATAACATAAACACCTTTAAACCTGTCATTTTTTTTTGCAATATGTGTTGATATTTTAGCAAGAGTTTTGGTGTTCCCTACTCCTACCGATACAGGAATACCTGTCCATTGATAAACAATTCGTTTAATTTCATGTGCATAATTTTCAATATTTTTATAATTGAAACCGGAAAAATCCAAAAAAGCTTCATCAATAGAATAAATTTCAATATTAGAGGTAAATTTCGACAAGATTGACATTACACGTTGCGACATGTCTCCATATAATGAATAATTTGAGGAAAAAGCTGTAACATCATTTTGTTTAAGAAAATCTTTAACTTTAAAGAATGGACTTCCCATTTTTATACCAAGTGCTTTAGCCTCATTTGAACGGGAAATAATACAACCATCATTATTAGAAAGAACTACAACAGGTTTATTTTCTAACTCTGGATTAAAAACTCGTTCACACGACACAAAAAAATTGTTACAATCAACTAAAGCAAAAAGATTATTCATTTCAAATAAAATCAAAGATACAAAAATGGATTAAAAATTGCGAAGTTAAATTATCAATGCTAAATTTTATTATATTTGTTTTTTTATTACCTTATACACATATTTAATTAATTCAATATGGTAACAATGAAAATAAAAAAACTTTTTATATTAATTTTATCATTCTTTTTTTTAAACGTTCTGTCGGCTATGGATACCGACACAAAAATTGACAGCCTGAAAAATCTTCTTAAAAATTCTACCGGCAAAGAAAAAATTAATATTCTAAATGAGTTAATAACAGCCTATGATACAATATCATATATCAAATCATTAGATTATGCCAATCGGTCGCTTGAATTAACAAAAAAATTAAAAAATAAAGAAGATGTTGCTAATGTTTTAGACAGGATAGGGAAAATACATTATTACTTAAGCAATTACGATAAATCAATTGATTATTTTATTGAAGCATTGAAAATACGAGAAAAAATCGACAATAAGAAAGCTATTGCACAATCTTATAATAATCTTGGAGTTACTTATCTGAATTTAGATAAAAATAATAAAGCATTAGAATATCTTCAAAAAGCATGGGACTTATCTGAAGAATTAGGTTATGCAGAATTAATGAATAAATTATCTAACAATCTGGGGATTGTTTATACAAAATTAGCAAACTATGATAAATCATTAGAATATTATCAAAAAATGTTAAATAACTGTATAAAAACAAATAATAAAAAACTTCAAGCCTCTTGTTTAAATAACATTGGAATAGTTTATTTGTATTTAAAAGATTATAAAAAAGCATTGGAATATTATCTAAATGCAGTAAAAATGAGTAAAGAATCGAACTATAAATGGAATGTTTCCAATTGTTCAAGAAATATCGGGGAAGTTTATATAAAACTTCACGATTATGATAATGCATCTTTATATCTTAAAAACGGATTAGAAATAGCTGAAGAAATTGGTTCAAAACACTTAATTAAAGATTGCTATGTTACTTTTTCCGAATTATATTATGCCAAGGGTAATTACAAAAAAGCCTACGATTATCATAAATTGTATTCGGAAATAAAAGATAGTATTTTTACTGAAGAAATTGTGGAAAATATTGCGAAAATGGAAGTAAAATTTCAAACAGTGAAAAAAGAAGATGAAATTAAAATTTAAAAAAAAGAAAATGAAATCAATGTATTAAAATTAAAAAAAAATAGAATACAAATAATTTTCTTAATAATTAGCTCAATATTAATTTTACTATTAGTCATTGGATTATATAACAGATTCCTTCTCAAAAAGAAAAATAACAAACAACTTCAAACCGTTATTAAAAAAATATCAAAATCGGAAGCAGACCTTAAAGAATTAAATGCCACAAAAGATAAATTTTTCACAATTATTTCTCACGACCTTAAAGGTCCTTTCAGTTCCTTACTGGGGTTTTCAGAAATTTTAGCAAAAGAATCTGATAAATATAATAAAGAAAAAATTATACAGTTTAGCAATATAATTAATACATCTGCTCATGATTTATTAAATTTAGTCAAAAATTTGCTTCAATGGTCAAGATGTCAATCAAAGAACATGAAATATTATCCTGAAAAGGTTAATTTAAGAGAATTAGTTACAGACATTTTTTCTGTTTTAACGTTTAATGCAGAGAATAAAAATATTACCCTAAACTCAAAAATTTCCGAAAATACTAATGTGTTCGCTGATTCAAATATTGTTTCAACTGTGATTAGAAATTTAGTATCAAATGCTTTGAAATTTACTGATAACGGAGGAAAAATAAGTATTACTTCTGTTGAAAAAAATAATTTAATCGAAATTTCAGTAATTGATACCGGAATTGGTATTAGCGAAGAGAATATAAATAAACTGTTTAAAATAGATACTCATTATACAACACAAGGCACATCTGATGAAAAAGGAACAGGCTTAGGTTTAATTATATGTAAAGAATTTATAAAAAAATCAGGTGGAAAAATTTGGGTAGAAAGTAAGCCAGATATAGGAAGTGCTTTTAAATTTACACTACCCAAAATTTCTTAACCCCACTTGCATTAATACAAACATACATGTAAATACATAGATATATACAAGTATTAGATTATCAGCAAGATAACAAAAAAATACATTTGCACACGTTTTTATATATGGCTGAATATCAGATATATAGATTTTTATTGTCAAAATGTAGTCCCTTGAAAGATTGAAAATTTAATGTTTATTAAGTTTTTTTACATTTATAATTTATATTTTGATCGAAAAATATTATACTATGTTTATAAAAAAAGTAACCAACAATAAATATAATAAAATATACATCACTTATCGTTTAGTAAAAAGCAAACGTATGAATGGTAAACCTCGACATATCAACATATTAGAACTTGGAACTTTGCCGAATATACCAGTAGAAAGACACAAAGAATTAGCCCATAAAATTGAAGATTTTATAAATGGGGAAAATCTCTTTTTTAAAGAAACTGAAAACGAGCAAAGTGTAGTCCCTACGACGACTCTTAAGACTACTTATGCCTGTTTCTCAATAAGTTAATGCAAGTGGGGTTAAATTTACGACTACACCAAGTTCAAGATATTCCTTCAGAAAACTTATGTCTTCATTCCTTATTGCTGCAAATAGTTTTATTTCTATAAAATCTCATAACCTATCGGTTTGTTCATATTCCAACTAACGTCAAAATTAGTTATTTGGTTATCAGTGGTTTATTGTTTTTTTAATATTTTCATTTTATTACCTTTCTTTTTTCTTTTTCCCGACATTAGCTAAAATATTCAACGGGATTTTTCCAGTAGGGGGATTGCGCATAATAAATAAGCTTCAAACTCGGATTTTCAAGCCGTTTGAAGCTTATTTATTAGCGGTTAGGCTTTTGTTTTTCATGTGAATTCATTTGTTAAATTCTCTCAAATGTGATGCTATTCTTTTTTTCGTTATAGAAAATTATCAAATAACCATTTCTAAGCTCAAAGGTCTCCGCATTTACAATTGAATGAAATAATCTTCCCCATTCCGGTTCATTTATCTCAGTCCAGATGACATTATTAATTGATATTACACCCTTTGAATCAACCGTATAGTTACCCGAAAAAGAATTCGTAACATTTCTTCCAGAAATTATTCCACTTGTCAAATCGACCCCGTCGAAATTTACAGTGATATCTCCATTATTAAATTGAGTCCAAGTATTATCTTCAGTTTTTGTAATTTTTGTTGAAGATTCATAATTCTCAAACAAAATGACTTTCCAATTTCCTGCCAAGTCGTATGTAATAACATCTTCATCTTTGTCACAAGCATTTATAAAAATCGCAACAATTGCTATTAAAATCATTTTGGGTACAAAAGATAAGTTTTTCATGATTAGTCTTTTCTAAATAGATTCATTAATTGATATTTAGGTTGCGCTGTCTTTTTTTTAAAGCTTACCGTTAACGATAAAAATATGAAATGTTGGGCATTTTAAAACACCGTTTATTTATTGTTAATTCGCTAATATTCACCATTTTCCGCCCAATTTTTTATATTGCATGTTGAACTAAATCCCGCCAAGCGGGATAACTTTGGGTCACTTTAAAAAGTTGGGGGATTAGGCATAAATTTTAGCAAGTCTAAATAAAAAGAAAGGGATATCTGTTACACCTCTTTGCGTA
>JAUVJB010000143.1 GCA_030592465.1 Bacteroidota bacterium
ATTGCTTTGCAAGTTTCACAAGGTAAACTTTAGCCTTTAGCCTTTTAGTTTTAATAAATTTTTAGAGTTATATTATTAAACCATTACTTTTTGAGAGGATACTATATTACTTCATATCATTAACATTTTTATTTCATCTCATAAATAAAATATTTTTTAAATTGATTAATTTTAGTAAATTTGTATAAAATGATTTTAATATGTAAAATATGAAACAAATATCTCTATTCACTAAAATTGCATTTTTACTAATAAGCTTAGTAATTATTAGTTCATGTGTTAACGATAACACTGAAAAAAAGAAAAATATAGATAAGTCTATTACAGAACAACAAAATAAGCAAAAAATTATTTTTAAATTACCTTCACCTGTCGAATTATATGTCTTTTTGCATGATAATAAAGCGGCATATAATAAAGATATTTTAAACTCAACTGAAAACAGCAATAAATACTATACTAATTATAGTAAATTAATAAATTTTGGAATTTACGCTTCTGACTTAGCTTATTGTACTGTTTATGGGAAAACACAAGAGACTTTTGTTTATTTTAAAACAACTAAAGCCTTAGGTGAAGACCTCGGACTTAACGAAGGTTTTAACGAGATAATAATTAAACGAATTGAAAAAAATCAATACAGGACAGACTCTTTGTATCAAATAACAATGGATGCATATTGGGATGCTTGTACCTATCTTGAGGACCTTGGCGAAAATAAAAAATTGTCGTTGATATTAGCAGGCGGTTGGCTTGAAAGTTTACACATAGCTGTAAACTCAGTTGATAAATTTTCACCTGACAACAATATTGTTATCCGAATTGCCGAACAACAATTATTATTGGAAAATTTAATCGGCTCTTTTCAATCACTTGATAAAGATAAACAAACTCAACAAATGTTAGACAAATTAACTGAACTTCAAATTTCTTTTGATAAACTTTACGATAATACTGATGTAATTATCACAAAAGAACAATTTAATGAGATTGCAAACAAGATTGAAGATATTCGTAATCAATTAATTAATTAATTTTTATCGATAATAATATTTTATTGAATAATCTCGAGTACTCGGGAATAAAATTTAAAAAGAATCAAAATGAAGACAAAATTAATTTTTAAAATATTTTTCTTAACAATAATTTTCATTAATATATCAAGTTATTCTTTTTCACAACGTTGTGACAAAAAGAAATTTTATAGCAAACAAGATCTTGGCAAATATGATTATCGAGGACAATCTAGTTATTCGTTATTATCTCCCAGTGATACTGTTAGACTAAAAATTGTTGTTTATTCCGGACAAGATTACAGAATTTTTGTTGCTTGCGATCCTGTTTTGGGACAAGTTGAATATAAAATTATTCAACAAATTAAAAAACGAAAAAAAATTATTAAAGATATTATTAGTGAAGACGTACCTATTTACAAAAAAGATGAAAATGGCGAATATGTAATTGATGACTGGGGCGATTATATTGAAGAGAGCTCAAAAACAGTATATGATACAATATGGGGCACTAAAAAATACATTGTGAAAAAACTTTTATTTAGTAACTTAAACAAAACCGAAAAATACTGGGAACAAAAAGTAAAAAAAACACAAGTTTTAATTATTGAAGTTATTGTGCCTAAAGGCGATGGAGATATTGCAGGATGCTCAAGTATATTAATCGGTCATAAATCATCGAGAAAAAAACCAACTTACAAAAAGTTGTAATTAATAATTATTTTTTAGTAGTGTCCGATTAAAAATCTATTAATTTAATAAAGACCCTCTTATATCACATAAATCAACACAAAAAATTAATTTGGGCTTATATTTTCAATCCGAAGCATCAAGATTAAATAGAACGCAGATTTTTTATGATTTATTATCCGCCAGCTGGCGGACTGATTATTAGTACTTTAAAAAATCATAAGTAATCATAAACAATCAGCGTTATCAGCGTTCTATTTTTGTCGGACGACAATAATTGTTTTTATTAATGAGTCCACTGCGAAAAGCCGCTAAGCGGTTAATTTTGCAAAAAACTAAAATGTATGAATCTGTACATCAGTCTATTACAAATCCGCTAAGCGGCTAAAAATTGATAATTATAGTATTCATAGTGACTCATTAATTGTTAATTTTAAACAGAATTATTATCAAATATCAACATACAAATGATAAAGTACCTGTTATTTTTTATCAATATCATTTTTTTAGTTTCTTGTTCAAATAACAATATTAATTCAACAAACTTTAAATTAAAACAAGGCGATTTGCTTTTTCAAGACATTGACTGCGGGACTTTTTGTGATGCTATTGAAAAAGTAACAACAGGTTATAACGGGTCAAATTTTTCACATGTTGGTGTTGTAGTTAGAAATGACAAAAATAAATTTATTGTTATTGAAGCTATTTTAAAAGGTGTAAGTTGTACTCCTATTGACACTTTTTTAAATCGCAGTATTAATTCACAAAACAAACCTAAAGTTGTTGTTGGTAGGCTCAAAACTAAATATCAAAAATCTATTTCAGATGCAATAACACGAGCTTTCAAATTAAAAGGCAAACCGTATGATAATATTTTCAGTATAAATGATAGTGCTTATTACTGCTCTGAGCTTGTTTATAAAATATTTTTATACAACAATAAACCAATATTCAAGTTAAGCCCAATGACTTTTAAAGACCCTGAAACAAATAAAACTTTTCCTGCATGGCAAAAATATTACAAAAAATTGCAAGTAAATATTCCTGAAGATAAATTGGGTATCAATCCCGGCAGTATTTCCTGTTCAAAAGCCATTAATATTGTTTATGTCTATGGTTACCCATCGGGTTGGGTAAAGTAAAAACAGGAAGGTTTAAGTTTGAGGTTTAAGGTTTTAAATTACTTTTGTCTTTATACCTCTGTCTTTTATCTTGTTAAAAACATCAACACATGAAAATAGTTTGTATATGTCGAAATTATATTGACCACATAAATGAATTTAAAAGTGAAAAGCCAAAAGAACCTCTGTTTTTTCTTAAGCCTGAAACTGCATTAATTAAAAATAACAGACCTTTTTTTTATCCTGATTTCTCAAATCAAATAGATTATGAGACAGAAATTGTAATAAAGATATGTAAACTCGGGAAAAATATTCAAACAAAATTTGCACATCGTTACTATAATGACATTGCAATAGGTATTGACTTTACTGCACGCGATATTCAACAAAATGCAATAAAAAAAGGACTGCCGTGGGAAACATCAAAAGTATTTGACGGAGCAGCTCCAATAAGCAAATTTATTAACAAATCGGACTTTGTAAATATTAATGATATAAATTTCGGATTAAGTTTAAATAATAAAATTGTACAAAAGGCTAACACAAAAGATATGCTTTTCTCATTTGATGAGATAATAGCATATATGTCAAAATTTTTAACACTAAAGATGGGCGACTTAATTTTCACAGGCACACCGTCGGGTGTTGGACCTGTAAAAATTGGGGATCACCTTCAAGCAGCAATTGAAAATAATATATTACTTGATTTTTATGTAAGATGATTATTTAATGTTTGTATGACAACTAAGAAACGCTTACTTTTTTTAATATATATGATAATTATACAAATTAATGAATTGCCAAATTGTTAAATTGTTAAAACTTGTCCGACTGCCGGCGGATTGCTATTCCCCATATTAGTTGTATTTCAACAATTTAACAATTGGGCAATCCGCCAGCTGGCGGATAGTTTTTAATCTCAGTATCAATAAATAAAGAAGATTATAGAATTTATTTTCATACATTATTTAACTTCAATAACAAGATATTTTGACACACTCCAGAACTTTTTAGGATTGATTATTACAAGGCTGTCAACCTTATTTTCACCATAAATTTTATATGAATCAGAAGGGTGACTTGTTATTATTCTTGCTTTTTTCATTAATATTTCAATTGTTTTTGTTTGTGAAATATCAACCTTAGTAAAATAATCTTTATTAAAATCACGCATAAGTTTTCTCACCCCGCCTATTCCAACAAAACCTCCTTTTTTAGTAATAATTTTTTGTTGCTTTAATTCTTTGTCAGTACCAAAAACATAATATGCCGTATTTATTTCATTTTTTTGCTCTACAATAACTTTACTTTTTTGAGTATTTTCAAAAAATAATGTATCAATTGCTAAATAAAGACTATCAATTTTTATATTCAGCCCTGAGAGTTTATTTCTTAATTCGTTAATTTCTACATCTTTTTCTTTTAACTGAGTTTTGAGTCTGTCAATCATTACTTGAAATTCTGTTATTTTCAGATTTGATGCTTTCAGTTTTTTACTCAATGATGTAATTATTTTTTTATTTTTAATCATCATATCATAAATTAATTTCACATCGTCCGAAATTTTATCTTTAACATCTTGCTTTAACTCAACATTTCCTTGAGTGCTTAAAGTAATAATCTTTTCTTTTTTCTTTATCTGCTCAAGGTTATCTGCAATATCATTTAATGACTTAACAAAATCAGTTATTACAGAATCTTTTTGTTGCGAAGCTACAGTGAGACTGTCATTTTTCACTTGTAATTGCTCAACTTTTTGTTGATTACAAGCTACTAATAATAAAATAGGGATAAATAATAGAAATTTTTTCATTATTATAAATTTAAATTGGTTTATTTAATAATTCACATTGTGTTTATATCATAACAAACTATAATACAGTAAATTTATTGTTCCACTTCTAAAACAGAAACATTTATAAAATCAATAACCCTATTATGAAGTTTCTTAACTTCATCATTATGAGGCAGATAATCAAAAATTATATCTAAATATTTCTTATTTGCTACAATTTGTAAGGTACGTATAAAATTGATGTCAAAAACCCAGCCTATTTGCAAGAGCTTAAAATCGTTAAGTGTTTTTAAATTTTCAATTTTTGCTATTTTTTCAGACATTAAATCATTTAATACTTTTTCAGATATCTCAGGACTATCAGGCAAATTAAGTTCAATAGCGGGATTTTTTTCAGGATTTGAACGCGAATAATATTCAGTAACAACACGAAAGATATCACTTTTATCTGCATCACGAATTAATTTTGTGAACAAGAGGCATTTTTCTGTTTCATTTTTAGGCAATTCAAGTTTGTTATGATATAAGATGCAACGCAAAATGAAATCGGCAGTAGAATTTTTAAGGTTTTTTAATACTTCTTTTTCACGTAAAACATTAATGCCAAGAATAGCATGATTCTCTGATTTGCTATCGACAAAAGTACGATATCGTGCATATTGCTCAAAGCGTCCGATGTCGTGAAACAAAGCTATTGTCTCGGCAAGATAGAGATCGTTTTGTTTTAAATTAATACTTTCCCCAATATCAATTATTGCTTTACATACATTATCTGTATGAACTTTTTTAATATCAATGTTTTGTTGTAAATCTTCATCACCGGAATTAAAACTGTTTACATATTTAGTAAACCAATCTTTAAAAAAATCTAACTCTTCTTTTGTAATCATTATCTTATATTTCTGAAATTATAAATGGAAAAAGGTAAATATACTTTGCATGGGCATATTTTGAACCTTTTTATGATATGGTTTTATACTTAATTATATTGTTATAATTGTTCAATTGCTCTATTGCTACATTGTTCTTTCTATAATACCTATATTTTAATAATTCACCCCGTGAAATAATTCCAATTGCATCAGGATTATTTCACGGGGTAAAGCAATACGTCAGCTGGCGGATGAAACCATCAGGCAGTTGCCTGAACCTCTCTTTCTGATTGCAAATCCGAAAGAGCGAGCGCACGGACAACATGTCCTCGCCAGTTAGAGCAAACATTATTCAGGAGGCAATTGAAAATTGCCAGCTATTATACCTTTTACAGTTATATCTTCATCTAAATTATCCCAACGCAAAGCATAGCCATTTAATCTCAATTTTACTTTTTTTAATTCTTCATTGCTTGCTTTTTTCAAAATCTTAAACCTATTTGCAGGAAAGCTAATTGTTCTTTCATCAGTTAACTCAATAAAAATAGTCCTGTTTTTTGAATAAACATTAATGGCAATAGGCTCAGCAATAACTTGTATTTCATTTTCCATGATATTCAATATATTTTTTTAAAAGTAAATTTTTATTTTTTTTACTTTATACTTTGAATTTTTTAGTCCCTGTTAAATAATTGCTTTGCAAGTTTCACAGGGTAAACTTTAGCCTTTAGCCTTTTAGTTTTAATAAATTTTTAGAGTTATATTATTTCACCCTGTGAAATGTTTACCAAATGAAATGCGAAGCATATTTCATTATGGCGAAGCAATTTTGCAAGCAAAATTATTTCACAGGGTAAACCATTACTTTTTGAGATGATACTAAGATAACATAATTGGGTTTAACCAAAATTTACATTCACCATCAGAGCTTGCAATATGTATATGTGGTGGTTCATTTCTTTCATCTGAATAAAAGAAAAATCAATATGCTTCTATTCTTAATACTGTTGGCATAAATTTATTTTTATTTTTTTTAATAACTTAATATTTATTATCTTAAAATATCGCTGCCAATATTTATTCTTTTTTGGGTATGGTCGCTATCATAATCAAAGACAAGGTCGCCTGTTACTTTAAATAATTTAATAAAATTCAGATCATACCAGATAATAGCTTTACCAACGCTTATACCCGATAATATATTGATTAAAGCATTTCCGCTGTTATAAGAAGATAATTTAAATTTTGAATTATTGCCGACTTTTACTGCATCAAAATACACTGTTTTATTGTTATCGGTACGAATAGTAACAACTCCCTGTGAATTTTTCAAAAATTGCACCCTGCCAATATTATTGTAAATATTTGGTGATGATTTTTTAAAATTAGGATTATATTTATCTAAAGCTTCTTGAGCCATTTTCCCGGGTAATGAAAGACCACTGTTGTTAATCAAATAAATAACAGCAAATAATCCTGCAATTGATTTATTATAATTATGAGCAATTAATTTATCATTTTCAGATTTTAAATTGGCAACAGGGTTAAATTCAGTATAATCATTAAATGACAAGCTGCTAAGGCTTAAACCTGTTGTAGCATTAAGCGCCCCTGTAACATATACATTTCCTAAAGAATCGGTTGAGATACCATAATTGTTAAAATCTTCAGATTCGTTATACACTTTAAGTGAATTTTTTTTGCCATCTGGTGCAAAACTTGCCACAAACATATTATTAAGGCTGTCTAATGCATTAATTCCTGCCTGGCTAACCCATTTTAAACCTCCTTTATTACTCAATTTAGCAACAAAGACATCGCCAAAACTTTTAACTTTTAATTCATGGCTTCCAAATTTAATATCTTTATTAAACGAACCTGTCATATAATAACAGTTGTCGTTACTGAGTTCTATACCATAGGCAATGTCATTACCTTCACCGCCAACTTTATAAGCATAAGCAACTTCACCGCTCTTGTCATATTTAGCAATAAAAATATCGTTTGTGTTATTTGTTGATTTTAAATTATGCGTTCCAAATGAAGCTTCGCCGTTAAAATATCCTGTTACATAAGCATTTCCTTCTTTATCAAAAATAATATCCTGTCCGTTGCTGCCGTGGTTACCTCCTGCTTTGTAAACTAA
>JAUVJB010000032.1 GCA_030592465.1 Bacteroidota bacterium
TATATTACGGCTCTACTGAGCTTGCCGAAGTGCAAAATATAACCTCTCAAGGTATAATTTAAGTTTGTTCATGCAAAAACGAAATAAATTATGTTCATAGTCGATTAACGATTTTTCCCGACAACTTTTGACCTTGGCACCTATCCTTTTCACAAAAAATATTTTAATATTACAAGTTTTTACATTAAATTGTGTCTAACATTAAAAAATAAACTGCGACAAGAAATAAATGACAGATAAAGAGCTGATAAAAGCAATAAAAAAAGATGACCAACAAGCGTTTAAACAACTTGTTGAAAAAAATCAACAAATGGTTGTGAATACTTGCAATGGTTTTTTACATAATATTGCTGATGCCGAAGATATTGCACAAGATGTTTTTATTGAAGTTTTTTTATCTGTTCACAAATTTAGAGAAGATGCAAAATTATCAACTTGGCTCTATCGAATAGCAGTTAATAAATCGTTAAATCATATTCGTGATAATAAAAAACACAAAATTCTTAAAAGCATAGATAGTTTTTTTACCTCTGATAAAAATATTGAAATAGAAATCCCTGACAACAGCTCCTCACAACCCGAAGAAATTATTGAAGAAAAAGAACGTTCACAAATTTTAAGTTATTCAATTAACTCATTAGCCAAAAATCAAAAAATTGCTTTTACATTAAACAAATACGACGATTTATCATATAAACAAATAGCTGAGATAATGGATTTGTCATTATCATCGGTTGAATCGCTAATACACAGGGCTAAAAAAAATCTTCAAAAGAAACTATTAAATCATTACAAAAAAAAATAAATGCAAATCGCAAGTTTTGAAAAATATTAGTGTCTAAATAAAAAATGCAAAAGATGAAATGCAAAGAAATACATAAAAATTTAATCTTCTACATTGACGGGGATTTGTCTTCAAAAAAAAATAAAGAAATTGAAGAACACTTGTTAAGTTGTGCAAAATGTTCAAAACTATATAATGAAATAAAATCAACAATAAGTGTTATTGAAAATGAAAAAAATATTGAGACAAGTCCATTTTTATATACGCGGATAAAACAAAGATTAGATGATATAAATGAAAACTCAACAAAAATGGTTTTCGTTACACAACCAAAAAAGATACTTCAGCCTGCATTAATAACTTTTATAATTGCACTTGGTATTTTCTTCGGCGTTACAATCGGAAACTCTTTTCCGATTCAAAACAATAACATAGCAGACACACAATCGGAACAATATTTAATTAATGATTTACAACAAGAACATGTTGAATATTTTTTACTTAATAACGAATAAAAATGGACTACTTTAACAAAAATAAAATCTTAATTTGGATAATAATTATTCTTTTGGCTATTAATGTGTCAACAGTAGCAACCATAGCATATCATTTTTATAATCATGATAAAACAGAAAGAATAAACAGGAAAAGACAAATCCGAATACCCAACAAGCGTTTTGGACGATTTATGTTAAGAGAACTTAATTTAAACAAATCTCAACGCAGACAATTTCAAAAATTTCGTCATAATTACCAAAAAAATGCAATGATGGTAACTAAAGAGATGAGGGAAAAACGTAATGAGATATTTGAAGAATTATCAAAAGAAAATCCTGATACAATAAAACTTTATCAAATGTCTGAAGATATTGGAGATTTTCACAAAACCCTTAAATACCAAACAATTGAGCATTATCTTAATATGAAATGCGTTTGTAACAAACAACAACAAAAAAAATTGTTAAAGATTTTTAAGGCAATGCAGAATTCTAAAGTGGATATTGTTAGCAAGATGCGCCGATAATATTCTATGAATTATATAGCTATATTTTATTTAACAATTTGTTTAACCAATTAAAAATTAAAAAAATGAAAACAGTAAAATTTAAAACACTAGCAATTTTATTAGTAGTTGGCCTTTTAAGCATTAATACAAGTATTTTTGCACAAAAAGGTAAAAACATGCAAATGGGGAATAATAAAGCAATGTGCAATATTCCTAATCTAACTCAAGAGCAACAAACAAAAATTGAAACATTAAAAACAGCTCACATGCAAGAAATTATAAATTATAGAACTCAACTTGCAGAAAAAAGAGCTCGCAGAAACACTTTAATGACTGCCAAAGATGTTGATTTAAAGGCTGTTAATAAAGTTGTTGACGAGATGGGCAGCATTAAGACACAAATGCAAAAAAGTGGTGCCAAACATCACAATGAAGTAAGAACCTTGCTAACAGATGAACAAAAAGTGTTTTTTGACAATCATTATATTCAAAAACGAAAAAATCGTATGGGGCAAGGCAGACACGGGCAAGGCAGACATGGGCAAGGCATGAGAGGCGGCAATGGTAATATAAACCGTCAGGGTCGCGGAATGAATGAATAGATAAACTTATAAAAAAATATCCGGTGCTTTTAAAACATCGGATATTTTTTTGTTATCTGACTTTTTATTTTAAATGAAAATTTGTGGTACCAATTTGCTTCCCGTCAACAAAAATATCAACAGCATAATTTCCTGAAATTAATCCCTCTTTATTCAAACTGTTTTGAAAAAAGATGCACATATCTTTATCTTTGTTATCATACTCTACTTCACGTTTTGCAGTGTAAGCAATATCTTTGCTTTCAAAAGTAAATAAGTTGTCTTCCGAAGAAATTAATACCAACTCATCAGGTCGTGCAATTCTTATATAAACATTTTTCGTTCCCGATTTAGCAATAACATTCTCGCCAAGAGTGAAACAAACTTGAAACTTATCAACTTTTTTTGCTTTCTTTACTTTTCTGCCTCTTCTGTTTAATGGCTGAACAGTAATATTAAAGGTCTTAATTTTTGATGCTTTATCTACCTGAGTAGACAACTCCTCATTCTTTTGACTTAAATCCACATTTTTTGTTGTGGCTTCCTTATATTGTTTCTTCACATGAACATTCTCTTTCGTTAATGCAATATTCATTGTATTAAGAGAATCAATCTGAACAACAAAACTTTTCATAACTTCTCGTAAAGTCTCAAGTTCTGCTTTATATTTTTTTATAACCTCACGATTAATAGTTTTTTCGTGCCTTAACCTTTTCATTATAACCTTAATCTTCTCTTGTTTTTCTCCTAATTGAGTATTCAAACTATCATTATTAGATTCAAGAGATTCATACTCGGCAAGCAAATTGTCAAATTCATGCGACAAACTATCTTTTGCTTCAATCGTTACATTTTGCTGTATAATTAAATTTTTATTTTTTTGTGTTTCGTTATAAAAAAGCCAGGCAACAATTAAAAGTAAAATAAAAAGTAAGATGGCTATTATTTTATAAAATCCGCCAGAATCCTTTTCTTTAGAATCGAAATTTTTTATATTACTATTCGTTAATTTATTCTTGTTGTTTTTCATAATATTAAATTAATCTGTTTTAAATTATTAAAAATACTTATTGTAAGCCCTTATTTTATCAATATCTTTACGTTTCTTTTCGCGTATAGTATCTGTTTTTGGATATCCTAATGTAATAACTATATCTACATCTTTATTTTTGGGAATATTTAAAACTTTTTTTACTCCTTTTTTATTAAACCATCCCAGAATGCAAGTACTTAGATTTTCTTCAACTGCTTGTAAACAAAAATGCTCAACGGCAATACCTATGTCAACTAAATTGAATTGTATTTTTTTTATCGCTCCGCCAACTTGTGAAGCAACATTTGACTTTTCAGTAATAACAACAATCAATACCGGTGCTTGTAATGCAAATCGATTAAAAGGAACTATGCTACTAAACGTTTTTTTAGCAACTTTATTTTTTAACTCCTCATCGTCAACAACAATAAACTTCCATGGCTGTGAATTATTTGCAGATGGTGCAAGACGTGCAGCCTCTAAACATTTCTCAATTTTCTCATGTTCAACCCGCTGTTCCGTATAACTTCTTACACTTTGTCGTGTTTTTACAAACTCAATAAAATTCATAAATTCTTAAATTTTTAATCTCGGGCAAATATAAGGATTAAATAAATTATGATAAAAATAAATTTTAAATAATTCTGCCACAAATTTAACTAAATATAGCTTGTGGTAATTATGCATCTACAATTTATACTTTGAGAGGTTATATTTTGCACTTCGGCAAGCTCAGTAGAGCCGTAATATAATTTGTCATTTAGCTTCGCTGTCATTTAGTTTTATTGACAATTTAAGACAATTAATAAATTTAATGACAATCAATGACTACTAATGACAATATGTTAATGTTATAATTGTTTTATAGTATATAAATTAGCTCAAATTATTACGAAGCAGAGTATATCTCAATTAATTTTTGAGTTTATTTTATGCCTCACCCCTTGCATATCAGAGACTATGGCTTTTATTGAACCAACCAGTATTTTTGCTTCAACAATTATTGGAATCTTGTTTCCATCGTCGCTAACCCAAACCGTCATATTCTCTCCTCCTTTAAACATTGAACCTTGAACCAATAAAATTGAAAATTTTATACAGTTATATTTTTCTCCATCAGGTTTCTCTACCTGTTCTTTCCCCAAATATCGAAGATGCAGATGACAAATCTCATTATCAATAATCATACTAACCGGTATGGTATCATTAATCTGATATTTTGAATAATCAATATTACGACAATAATAAATTGCTGTTAAAACATCGAATGTGCATGGTTTGAAATTTAATGTGTCTTTAGTGAGCGATTTATAGGTGTTTTGTGTTGATGTGTAAATTTTATTTTTTTTATAATTAAAATAAACCTTGTTGTTTACCTCATAACCACCTTCGTATGTCCTACGATAAAATGCTATTGATTTTAATATGTCTGATTCGGAATATGCTTCATAACTATCTCTAACCTTAAAAAACCAATCATATTGATTTATAGTCTTACCCGAACTTTTAAAATAAAATGCAGAGCGATTATGATATATCTTTTTCTCAACATTAAAATGTGCTTCGCCTGCATGAAACCACAAAAATGAAAGATTATAATAAATTGAATATGTTATTTTCTCTCCATAAGTAAATGCAGTAACTTTATTGTTACACTGCGAATAACTTATAATGCCTGTATTAAAAAATAAAACAAAAAATAAGATGTGCCTTTTCAAAACTCAATTTTTTTTTCAACTGTTACTGTTTTTATATTTGGTTGATATTTAATTATTTATGGTTGTTAAGTTATTACTTTCTAATTTCTAATTTCATTATATAATCATTCCTTACTACAACAAATTCTGTACAAGTATGTATCCAAATTAAATCTAAAATCTTAAATCTTAACTTTTTGTTTTGGTTGTTTAATATAAACTATTGATAAATCAATGTAATTCATTTGGTTAATATAAAAATTATTAACGTTTGAACGAAAAATGTTATAAATGTTTCCTTGATTAACATCTTTGGTCTGTTCCAAAACATACATTGGTGGATTTGATTGAAAATTTTCAATATTATTATTCAAAAAATCGGTAACAAAATCGCCGGTCAACCCCAAAACCATGTCAATATCACCTTGCTCAAACATCTCTAACTCTTTTCGCGTCGAACTAATAAAAGAAAACTCAATTATATTGATATAAGGCAACAGAATTCCCTTTTTATCTTTTTTAAAATAATTTGTGTTTTTATATAATGTGAGTTTATTGTCGGTTAGTGAAAAATCTTTAATAAAATATGGACCTGTTCCAACCATGCTATTTTTACCATAAGCAGCAACAGCTTCTTGCGGCAACACAACTGCGTCAATGCTTGCAAGAAAATGTATGAATAAAGGATTCTTCTTTTCAATATTAATCACTAAAGTTGTGTCATCTATAACCTCAATCCCTGTTATATTAACATTTTGTCTGTCTGATATTTTTGCATCTCTAAATGCCTTTGCTCCTATTATATCGAAAAAAACATCATTTGTATTTTTACTTTTTGCACAATATAACTCAAATGAATATTTAAAATCAGATGCTTTTACCTTTCTTACGGTTTCATTATGACCTTTATTAAAACATTTATTTTCATGAAAATAGACATTATTATTCAAATAAAAAATGTATTGTTTGCCGCCATTAGTAATTTCCCATCTTGTGGCAATATCAGGAGTTATCTCTAAATTTTTGGCGTCATATTTCACTAATCCGTTATAAATTTGTGATAAAATATGAAAATCAACTACATTATTGACGTTATAAGGAAAACATGACTGAGGAAACTCTGTCTCATTAATTCTTAAAGTATCTACTTTTGTGCTTTTTGTTTCTGTTTTATTTATATTTGTGCATGAAAATAATTGTGAAACTATAATAAGCAATATAAAAATATATTTTTTCATAACTAATTTATTTAATGTTATTTAGTATATTCACGAAAACTCAATCTTTATCGTCATTGCGAGGAGGAACGACGAAGCAATCCGTCAGCTGATGGATTGCTTTAAGATACAATTTTTTACAAACATTTTAAAAAATTATTCTATTAAATTAATTATAAAGATAAAAATTATATTTTTTACTTTTGATAAAAATTTCAAATATTTAACAATTTCACAATTTAATTTATGCTTTTTAAAGATATTATAGGACAAGAAGAGATTAAACAAAAATTAATACAAACTGTCAAAGAAGAGAGAATAAGCCATGCTCAATTATTTTTAGGGCCTGAGGGTTCGGGTAATTTGGCTCTTGCTATAGCTTATGCACAATACATATCGTGCGAAAACAGAGGAGAACACGATTCCTGCGGCACATGTGCATCATGTAAAAAATATCAAAAATTAATACATCCTGATTTACATTTTGTTTTTCCTGTGGCTTCTACAAAAAGCAGTAATCAAAAACCTGTAAGTGATGATTTTATTAATGAATGGCGACAAAGCATATTAGATAATCCATACATAAAATTAAATCAATGGTTTAGTATAATAGGTGTTGAAAATAAGCAAGGCAGTATTTATTCACAAGAAAGTGGTCAAATAATAAAAAAAATGAGCCTTAAAACTTTCGAATCCGAATATAAAATTATGATTATTTGGATGCCTGAAAAAATGAATATTTCTGCTGCGAATAAGTTGTTGAAAATGATTGAAGAACCTCCGGCAAAAACTGTTTTTTTATTAGTCTCGGAAAATGCGGGGAAAATTATTCAAACCATTCAATCAAGAACACAACTAATAAAAATACCAAAAATTGATGATGAAAATCTTTTTAATGCCATAAAAAACGAGTTTAATCTTGACGATAACAGAATTTCAGATATTGTTCGTTTATCAAATGGAGATTATTCAAAAGCAATTGACATAATAAATTCCATTGAAGAAAATCTAATTAATTTTAAATATTTTACTATACTTACTCGACTTTGCTATAAAGCTGAGGTTCTTGAGATAGTAAAGTTGGTTAATGAAATATCAAAAACAGGTCGGGAAAAACAAAAGAATTTTCTTTCTTATTCATTACGGCTCATGCGGGAAAATTTCATCTTAAATAAAAACAAACCCGAGATAACATACTTAACAAATGATGAAAATGAATTTTCGAAAAACTTTAAAAATTTTATTAACGAACGCAATATAATGCAAATAACAAAAGAATTTAATCAGGCTTTTTTACATATTGAACGCAACGGAAACAGCAAAATTATTTTTCTGGATTTATCATTAAAATTAATTAAGTTATTAAAACTGTGAATTTGTAATTAACTTTGTAAAAATTTTGTAAAAACACAAATTAAAATGGATAGTTCCGAAAAATTAACAACGAGAAGTATGTCAGAAACAAATAGTAGGGAAAAACTGTCTGATAATAAATTATTTACAGAAAAACTAAATGTTTACGACTGGTTAAAAAAAATACCAAACAGCATTAATCCTGTTGATTTAGTTGAAGTGAAATTTAAAAATACTCGAAAAAATTTTTATATAAACAGCAATCATTTAATATTAAAAAGGGGAGATATTGTAGCTGTTGAGGCTTCTCCAGGACATGATATTGGCGTTGTTTCTCTAACCGGCGAATTGGTTTTAGAACAGATGAAAAAAAATAACATTAAACCCTTTGCAGAATTTAAAAAAATATATAGAAAAGCCAAGGCTGTCGATTTTGAAAAATGGAAAGAAGCAATATCTTTAGAACACACTACAATGATTGAATCCCGAAAAATTGCCACAAATCTTAATCTTCAGATGAAAATTGGTGATGTTGAATATCAAAGCGATAAAACAAAAGCTATTTTTTATTATATTGCGGAAGAAAGGGTTGATTTTAGAGAACTTATCATCATTTTAGCTGAAAAATTTCATGTTAGAATTGAAATGCGTCAAATAGGCGCCCGCCAAGAAGCCGGTCGCATTGGAGGAATTGGTCCTTGTGGTCGCGAGCTATGTTGTTCAACTTGGTTAACTAACTTTGTAACTGTTACAACAAACGCAGCACGAACTCAAGAATTATCACTTAATCCTCAAAAATTAGCAGGGCAATGCGGGAAATTAAAATGCTGTTTAAACTACGAGCTTAATACTTATAATAACATTCTAAATTCATTTCCTGATAGATCAATTGTTCTTAAAACAAAACAAGGCAATGCCTTATGTCAAAAAACTGACATATTCAAAAAAATAATGTGGTATGCCTACGAAGACGAAAAAAATAACACAATTGTTCCTGTTCCTATAAAAAGAGTTGAAAAAATTATTAATCTTAACAAAAAAGGAATTATTGTTGAAACTCTTACTGAAAAAATTCAGGATGAAAAAAACAATAAACTCGATTATGAAAATGTGGTTGGACAAGAAAGCCTTACCAGATTTGATAAAAAGAAACATAAAAAAAAGAATAGAAAAAGGTAAAAGACAAAAGGAAATTCAAACGATTCGCCATAGGCGGATAACCACAGGGTTCTTACAAATGAATGATTATATTTTTGAATTAAAAATTGGAAATTAGAACAGACACTAATTAATTTTTCTTTTAAATAAGATTTGTGGACATATCCCGAGTACTCGAGATAAACAATTAAATATCAACCAAATACAAAAAACCAAACAGATGAAAATCAAATATCATTTTATAATTTTTATTCTTACAATTTTGGCGTTTTCAATTACATCATGCGATAGTAATCGTATTTATGAAAACAATCAGGATATTGCCAATCATTTATGGAATAAAGACAGTATTTTTATTTTTAATGTTGAAATAACCGACACAATAACACCTTGTAATATTTACATAAATAACAGAATTACAAGTCAATACCCTAATAATAATTTGTATTTATTTATCACAACATATTTCCCTGATAAAGAAAAAATACGTGATACTATTGAATGTATTTTGGCTGACAAGACCGGCAAATGGTATGGAAAAGGGTTTGGTGATGTGTGGTCGTACCAAATCCCTTATAAAAAAAATGTGATATTCCCACACAAAGGAACTTACTCTTTTGAAATTGAACAAGCTATGCGAACTGTAAACCTTCCTAATGTTTTAGATATTGGATTGTGGGTTGAAAAAGTAAAGTAATTATACAAAAGGTGGGTAAAAAAAAATTACAACAATTTAAAGAATTCCACTCGTTTGATTTCGTGTTTGAACCTGAATTTGAAGAATTTTTCAGAACTGACTATCACTTAAAAGGGAAATGGAACGAGGCTGTTTTTCACAACAGCAATCCTATTATTCTTGAGTTAGGCTGTGGCAAAGGCGAATATGCAACAAATTTGGCATTACAAAATCCTGATAAAAACTTTATTGGCATCGATTTAAAAGGCAACAGAATGTGGAAAGGTGCAAAGTTTGCTTTTGAAAAAAAATTAACCAATATTGCTTTTCTGCGAACACAAATTGAGTTTGTTGATTCTTTCTTTGGCAAAAATGAAATTCAGGAAATTTGGATAACATTCCCTGACCCACAATTAAAAAAACGCAGAAACAAAAAACGTCTCACTTCCGCCCTATTCTTAAATAAATATTTACACTTTTTAAAACCTGACGGTTTAATAAATTTAAAAACAGACAATACGGTTCTTTACGATTATACTTTAAATTTAATTAAACACAATAATTTAGAAATTAAAGCAACAACAAGCGACTTATACAATGAGGCTCTAACAGATAAAGGCATGCTCTTCGATGCATTATTGATTCAAACTTATTATGAGCAACAATATTTAAAAAAAGGAAAAAAAATTAAATTCATTCAATTTAAACTTAACAAAAAAAACATTGAAGAACCGGAACCGAGAGAATGATAATTTTTTTGAAAAAGTTTATCAAGTTACTCGCAAAATACCTTATGGAAGAGTAACTTCATATGGCGCAATAGCTAGATATATTGGCTTACCTCAAGCAGCACGCATGGTTGGTTGGGCTTTAAACAAATCGCTAAGTCAAAAAAAATTTGTTCCTGCCCACCGTGTAGTTAATCAAAAGGGATTGCTTACCGGTAAAAAACATTTTGGCTGCTCAAACACCATGAAAGAACTTTTAGAAAACGAAAACATCATTATTGATAACGATAAAATCCAAAATTTTGAAAATGTTTTTTGGGATCCGTGTAAAGAATTGTCTTTTTAGTAACATTCGTTAAACTTAAATTAAATGAAAATCAATATTTCAATCAGTACAAAGAGCAGAAACAATAATAAGCTGTTTTATAATCCCCAACTTTTTAAAGTGATCCGTTTTAACGAGGAATTTGGGCTTAACATTAGCAATATTCCCAAAAATGCAATTGAAAACTACAACTGGCCGGGTAATATAAGAGAACTGCAAAACGCAATTCAAAGCGCTATGATAATTGCAAAATCAGGCACGTTAACAACAGAACATATTTTTCTGAGAATTAACGGTTATGATAATAATAATATTCATGGGCTTCATGGCGACTTAGGTCTAAGTGAAAACATCAAACATTTGAATATAAAAGCAGAAAAAGAACTAATTGTTGATGCTTTAAAAAAATGTAATTTTAATCGTTCACAAACAGCCAATTTGCTGAAGATAAGCAGAAAAACACTGTTTAATAAAATGAAAATTTATAATATATAGTGTTTGCACGAAAACGCCCATATTGTCATTTCGACTAAAAGGAGAAATCTCATAACATAGTGTATATAAGTTGAATGAGATTTCTTCTCCGCCAGCTGGCGGATCGAAATGACAGCACAACTTAAATTTTACGAGTTTTCGTGCTGGCACTACGTATAAATTTTCCTAAAAAATTACACTTGCTCTGAAAACAAACAAAACAAGTGTAATTTAATAAATTGTGGTTTTATTTTATGATAATTTTTTTAATACTATTTATTTGGTCATTAAACAATTTAATAAAATAAACTCCTTCTTTAATATTTGGAAGAGCAATAGATTTTATTTTTGAATTTATTTTATCTTCATAAATCTTTTGTCCGCTAATATTATAAATTTGAACATTAATAGTATTATTTACTTGCCCGTCAATTTTTATTGTAAAATTACCATTATTAGGATTCGGGAAGATTTTAATAACTGCTAAGTGTTTTATATTTTCAATAGAAGTAACCAGATGAACAGTAATAGTATCTGAAATTGTACATCCGTTAACATCAGTAACAGTTACATTATAAAGCCCATTAAATAATCCTGTTGCAGTAGGTGTAATCTGTGCATTGGGGTCATCCCACAGATAAGAATATCCGGGAGTGCCGCCTGAAGCAACAACTGAAGATGTTCCGGTTCCTGTCCCATCATCATTAGTAGAACTTAATGAGATAGACAATGGTGTTGGTTCATTTACCGCTCCTAAAGCTACTGCTGAACAATTTAAACTATCCGTAACCGTAAGCGAATAATTTCCGGCACACAATGAATCAATGTTTTGTGTTGTTTCTCCATTTGACCAAAGAAATTGATAAGGAATGGTACCTCCGGAAACATCAGTATTTATTGCTCCATCACAATTACCGTTACAAGTTGCATCAGTTATAGACGAAATAGAAACTAATGGTGCGCCTTGGTCATTAACAAGATAGTTCTCAATTGTAAAACATCCATTCGTATCTGTTACTGTTAAGTCATAAATACCTGCTCCAATTCCGCTGATACTAGAAGTTGTTTCAGCATTTGACCAAAGATATGTATAAGGAGGTGTTCCACCTGAAACATTAACTGAAATTTGTCCATCAGAATTTCCACAAGTTGGCTCAGTTATTGTTTCAGTAACAACAATAGGTGCAGGCTCATTTATTGTTGCAGAATTTATTGCAGTACAAGTATTTGCATCAGTAATAGTTACATTATAAATATTCGCAGTTAAATCGGTAATATTTTCTGTTGTTTGTGTGGTATTTGTCCATACATAAGTATAAGGAGTTGTTCCTCCCGCTGTTGTTGTGTAAACAGCTCCATCAGTGCCTCCATTACAGCTTACATCATATATTGAATCTATTGTAATAGTTAATGGTGCCGGTTCTGTTATTGTTGCAGAATCTATTGCAGTACAGGCATTTGCATCGGTAACAGTTACATTATAAGTATTGGCAGTTAAACCGGTAATATCTTCGGTCGTTTGTGCTGTATTTGTCCATGAATAAGTATATGGTGCTGTTCCTCCCGCTGTTGTTGTATAAACTGCTCCATCACTACTTCCATTACAATTGACATTGTGTGTTGAATCTATTGTGATAGTTAATGGTGCCGGTTCTGTTATTGTTGCAGAATCTATTGCAGTACAGGCATTTGCATCAGTAACAGTTACATAATAAGTATTGGAAGTTAAACCGGTAATATCTTCGGTAGTTTGTGTGGTATTTGTCCATACATAAGTATAAGTACCTGTTCCTCCGCTTACAGATATATAAACTGCACCATCACTGCCTCCATTACAGCTAACATCATATATTGAATCTGTTGTGATAGTTAATGGTGCCGGTTCTGTTATTGTTGCAGAATCTATTGCAGTACAAGCATTTGCATCAGTAACAGTTACATTATAAGTATTGGCAGTTAAACCGGTAATATCTTCGGTTGTTTGTGTGGTATTTGTCCATACATAAGTATAAGGAATTGTTCCTCCGTTTACAGATATATAAGCTGCACCATCAATGCCTCCATTACAGCTAACATTTTGTACTGAATCTATTGTAATAATTAATGGTGTCGGTTCTGTTATTGTTGCAGAATCTATTGCAGTACAAGCATTTGCATCTGTAACTGTTACAACATAAGTATCGGCAGTTAAACCGATAATATCTTCTGTTGTTTGTGTGGTATTTGTCCATAAATAAGCATATGGTGCTGTTCCGCCTGATGTTGTTGTGTAAACAGCTCCGTTGGTGTCTCCATTACAACTGACATTATATATTGAATCAATATTTACATTTAAAGTATCCGGTTCAATAACTGTTGCACTATCAATCACTTGGCAGCCATAAGTGTCGTTAACTGTAACAATATATGTTCCACCTCCGAGTAAAAAAATATCTTCTGTTGTGGCACTATTTGACCACAAATATGTATATGGAACAGTACCATTAGTAACAGTTAAGTCAACTGCGCCATTGTTATCTCCATAGCATGTAACATCAGTTACAACAAATGAAGTAATTGGAAGAGGGTAAATCGTATAAATAACTTCAGCTATATTGGTACAAGTTCCGTTATCAACTTCATCATAAAATATCTGGGCATCAGATACTGTTACATTTGCCGGAACGGGAACCGGAGTAGTAAGAGCAGCGTCTGAATACCATGTATGAGTATAAACATTTCCACCATCAATTGCATTTTCTAAAGCTGTCAGGTCAATACCTGCAACAGTTCCACCACCTTGTACATCTTCACACATTGCTGACGGATACTGGTCATTTGCTTCAACACCTGACCATGTCCAACCGGTATTATTGCCTAAGTCATTGCTGTATTCACCTGCATAAAAAATAGCACCTGTGGCTAACATATCCTTGATATTCAGATAATCACCACAAAATTCATGTGATGTTTGGTTAATTCCTGCCTGAACACCATTAGTACTTGACTTAAGTGTAATTAACTCTCCTGCATTTCCGGTAGCAATAAAGTTTGTTGTTGACTGGGTTGAGCCATCTTCAAAAATAATTTCAGCACCGGGTTCAATAGTTAATGTATTAAATGTATTAGAACCTTTAAAATTTATTCCTCCCCATGTAAGAGGATTTACCGTAAGATTGTTATAGGTCATGTTTCCCCCTTCAAATATCCAGCCATTTTCATTCAATATAATTTCAGAAGTTCCCGGATTTATCGTAAAATTAGTATTATCATTAATTATCCAGTTACTGACTGTTATTATTGATGCTCCTAAATTTAAGGTACGTGTGCTTGATGAAGAGGATTTAAACTGAGCGTTTGGTGCATTAATATTTTTATCATTAGTATTTAATATCCCACTATTAAAAGTTATTCCATACCATGAAGAAAACGATAAATCATTAAGTAATGTATAATCTCCGGAACCACTAAAACTTATACTGGCCAACCCTAAACCGGACGAAGTAACAGTATTTCCGGTTCCTGACGAAATAAAATTAAATGTACCCGAATATGTCATATTAATACCGGGAACCAAAATTAAAGAACCATTAATATTTATTTGCATATTTCCTGTTAATTCAGGTGTATTGGTTACCCCTGTCCAGTCCATGTTTTTACAATAAGCTTTAACATTTACATTAACTATTTGACCTGTTAATGAAAATGAATTTGCATCAAAAAACACACTATCTTCAGATGTGGGAATACATCCATAAGAAGCTCCACCTGAAGTTAATGACCAATGAAGTGGGTCGTTCCAGTCTCCACCATCTCCAATCCAGTACAAGTTAACCGGAGCAGGAGAAGTAATATTCCATCCTGTAACATCACCTATGCCAATACTATTTGTTGCATTGAAAGTTGCACCGCCTCCTGCTGTCAAATCTGTTATTACTAACCAATCTCCATTAAAAACACCGGCAGGCATTAATATGTTTGCGACAGCACCGGATGAAAATGTACCAATATCAAAATAATCATTACAATCAGTACCGAAAGGAATAGTTAAAATAATGAACGTATTTGTTGAGCCTCCCTCAAAACCAACTCTTGAGGCAGTAGGTATATTCAAATTATTAAAACTATTAGTTCCATAAATATTAACTGCACCGCCGGAATTAATATTAACATCATTATATGACTGATTTCCTCCATGATAGTATCCGTTTGCAACATCTATTGTTGAAGTTCCGGGAAATACCGTAAGGTTTGTTCCGTTATTAAATAGCCATGAATTTACAGTAATTGTCGAACTGCCGAGAGTTAATTGCCTGTTTTCTTCTGACGATGAATAAAACCCATCTGTAGTAATATTAAAGTTATTGGTTTTCAGGCTTCCTTTTATCAGTGAAATATCTTTCCAATGAGAAACATCAGTAGTAAAATTATTTGATAATGTCCACTCTCCGCTGCCATTAAAATAAATATGATTGTTTAATGTTTTTCCTCCCGTATTAATAATATTACCAATGTTATCAGATTTAAGATACAAATTACCATTAAACCAATAATTAGTAATTCCCGATATATCAAAAGAACCATATATATTTAATGCTTTAGTTCCATTCATATTTGCATTCCCGGGAGCAGCTGACCAGTCCATATTATTACAATCGGCGTTAATATCAATAGTCATTGTTTGAGAGCCTGAGAATGAGTTAGCATCGAAAATAACATTATCAACCTGTGTTGGAATACAACCTCCCGGGTTTGCTCCACCACCACTTGCGAGAGACCAGTGTGTCGCATCACTCCAGTCTCCTGCTCCGCTAATCCAGTAATAATCATTTGAAGAGAGAGCTGTAAAATTCCATCCGGAATTATTACCATTATCAATACTGTTATTTGCATTAAAAGTAGCACCGCCTGTAGCAGTTATATCCTGTACTGTAACATAATCAACGTTAATCGTTCCCGCAGATTTTGAAATTGTTGCAATACTGCCTGCTGATGTTGATTTAATATCTAACAAATCACTGCAATCACCTGATGCTATAAGGTCATTTAATACCTGAGTTTGTCCTTGTTCTAAAATTAAATCGCCTCCACCGTTTAATGTTAATACATTAAAAATATTTGAATTATATATATAAGTATAATTTGTACTTGTGAATGTAACATCGTTATATGTAAAACCTCCCCCATAAAAAGACCATCCACCTGTGTTAATTGTTGATGTTCCTGTATTTAATGTCATATCAGCACTATCTTGTATCCACCAGATTGAAGTCAATGTTATAACAGAACTTCCAAGGTCAAGTTGACGAGTTAATCCTATATTGGACATAAATTGAGAACCATCTATATTATTATTATTTGTATTCAGATAACCTTGATTTAAATATATTGAACTACAATCTAAATTATCCTGTAATGTCCAGTCTCCGGAACCTTCAAAATATACATTGGAATTTAAAATTTGTCCTGCCATTGTAATGGTATTTCCCGGATTAGCTGATTTGAAGTGAAAAGCACTATTACAGCTAACAGTCATACCGGGAACAAATGTTAAAGAGCCATAAATATTTAATTCTGATGGCCATGATGAAACTAACTCAGGCACATTTGTAACACCAAACCAATCCATTGAATTACAAAAAGCATAAACATCAATAATAACAGAATCACCCGGAACGGAAAATGAATTTGCATCAAAAAATACATTATCCACATCAGTAGGCACACAAGTATTACCTGTAGGATATGGTGCACCGGTAGATGTTCCCCAGTGGTCGGTGTCACTCCAGTTACCTTGTCCTCCAACCCAATAGTAATCAGTTGGTACAGATGTATTGATAGTCCAATTTGTAACATTTCCCATATCAATTCCATTATCAGTTATAAAATTTGCTCCTCCAATAATTGTAATATCTTTGATATTCAGATAATCTTCCTGTACAGTTCCTGTAATTTTCTTTATTATAGCTGCCTCTCCATCATTCCATGACTTTATGGTTTTCCTGTTTGAACAAGTTGCTCCCAAATTAATATCATATAAGGTATTTACCTTACCTGCATCAAATATTACACCGGTAACGTTAGTATCATTCAAACCAATTGTATGAAAAGTATTTGCTCCTTGTATTTGAATATCGCCAAGCCATGCTAATGGGAAATTTACATCATAATATGTCAAACCCTTACCATCAAACCAAGTACTTCTAATATTAATAGTTGAAGTCCCTGCATCTAAGGTTAATGTTGATGGATTCATCAACATTAAATTCCAAACAATATTTATGGTAGAATTTCCAAAAATAATAGTCCTGTTTTCCATTGTCCATGAATCAAACCATCCTACACTTACAGTATAACCGTTGGTATTTACAGTTCCTTTTGATACTTGCAAACCTGCATTTGAAATATCCATATCAGACATTAGTGTCCAATCACCCTTACCATTAAATTCAATTCCACCAAAAAATATAGAGTCTGTGGAAAAATTCAATATATTGCCGGCACTATCCGATTTAAAATACAACCAGCCGGAATAATGTGCTTTCATTGCCGGAATAAAAGTTACTGAACCATAAATTTCCAAGTTATTAAATCCTGCAAAATCAGGTGTACCTGTAGCGCCTGTCCAATCCATTGATTTACAGGTTGCTGCAACATCTATAGTTACAGTATCACTTGCCATTGTAAATGAATTTGCATCAAAAAATACATCATCAGCAGGTCCTGGTACAGTTGCATAAAATACTGCTCCTCCAGATGTTGTTGCCCAGTGAGTAGCAAATTCCGACCAGTTGCCTGTTCCTCCTACCCAATAATAATTAGCAGATTGAGCAAGATTAAATGAAATTGTTAAAAAACAAATAATGAATATCTTTAAAAAAGATAATTTTGGAAAATTGTAATGATTTTTCATGGCAATAAATTTAGGATTTAAAAAATATTTTTTTATTTACTGTCAAAATATACTAAAAAAACATTACACTATTAATGATATTTGACTAATCTTTTAAAAAGTTTTATAAAAAACCTTTTATTTGATATTAGATTAATAAATTAAGGCTAAATTTTATTTTGAGGTGCTGAATGAAATTAAATTTATCGTCCGCCAGCTGGCGGATGTTACTTTTTATAATAATGAATACAGAACAAAGAATTATGAATAATGAAGTTTTGACTCATATACACTTATAAGTAGTGTTTTTTTATTTTCATCCGCCAGTAGTCGAACACGTGTCCGACAGCTGACGGATAAATGTAGCTTTCTGACACTAAATACTTTCCTAATGCAGTATTAGGCAAAGCTTCTGCAAGCTCACTTATCCTAATAGCAAAATCAATTAACCTGTTTTTTATATGCTGAGCGTGAATAAACAACGAATTTAATTTTGTCCATTGTGTTAACATTTCATGCTGAGCTTGTCAAA
>JAUVJB010000233.1 GCA_030592465.1 Bacteroidota bacterium
AAACGTTCTTGCTCCATCGCTGGTTGAATCAAAATATGTTAAAAAATTAAACAATAGAATTGAGTTACTTAGAAAGGTAGCTGTTGGTGAACCGGCTCCTGAAATTACTTTAAACGATACTGCCGGTAACCCAATTTCATTATCGTCTTTTAAAGGAAAATATGTGTTGATAGATTTTTGGTCTTCATGGTGTAGTCCTTGTCGTAAAGAGAATCCGAATGTTATAAAAGCATATAAAAGGTTTAAAAATAAAGGATTTGAGATATTTGGCGTTTCTTTTGATACTAAAAAAGAAAATTGGGAAAAGGCAATTAAAGATGACAATATTACATGGATACAAGTTTCTGATTTACAGGGTTGGAAATGTTCAGCAGGTAAACTCTATGCTGTAAATTCAATACCTCATTCTGTTTTAATTGATAGGCAAGGAATAATTATTGCAAAAAATCTTAGAGGTGATGAATTAAACGAAAAATTATCTGAGATATTTAAGTAGCGTTTACACGAAAGCAAATATTTATCGTCATTGCGAGGAGTAAGCCACCCGTGAAATCGGGTGCCCACAAAAATAAATGACAATAAAAATATAGTTGTCATTAGTAGGAGGAACGACGAAGCAATCTCATTATTTACAGATTACTTTCCAAAGGCATTTGGATTAGCAATTATGTATAATAATAAATGTATTATTTTTTGTGCAGTCACGAGCAATTAAAATTAATGTAAACATAAAATTATAATCTTTATGAATTAGAGATGCACTGCAGTGCGTCTCTACATAAACACTGAACCTTACAAATTTATTATTTTATGAACTCAAATAAAAAAATCCCAACTCGTGAAGAGGCGTTTAAACTTTTAACCGAATATACTAAAAGTGCAAGCCTAATAAAGCATGCGTTATCTGTTGAAGCTACTATGCGATATTTTGCAAAAAAAAATAATGAAGACGAAGAAAAATGGGGAATAATCGGTTTGGTTCACGACCTCGATTATGATATGTTTCCCGAACAACACTGTAAAAAAACCAAAGAAATTTTATCACAAAATAATTGGCCTGAAGATTATATTAGAGCGGTTATGAGCCACGGCTGGGGTACGGCAACTGATGTTGAACCAAAAACATTGCTCGAAAAAACTCTTTATGCTATTGACGAACTTACCGGTTTAGTAACAACAACAGCCTTGGTAAGACCATCGAAAAGTTTAATGGATCTTACTGCCAAATCAGTAAAAAAGAAATGGAAAGATAAAAGATTTGCTGCCGGCGTTGACAGATCAATCATTGAAAAGGGTGCACAAATGCTTGGCGTTGAAATTACCGATTTAATAACAGATACGATTATGGGCATGCGTGAAGTTGCAGATGAAATTGATTTAAACGGGGAGTAGATTTTTATCTAGTGTTTGTACAAAAACTCTGTGATGTTTACTATACTTAAAATAGATGAAAATTTATTGCTTAAATAATATCCGTCAGCTGACGGATTAAATGGTTAAATTGTTATAATACTTACCCTTATATCTTATCAATAACAATTTAACAATATAACAATTTAGCAATATATTCAATCTATAAAATAAGCTGTATCGCAATAATCCCGATTGTTCGGGATTTTAGAGTTTCTTTTCTGACACTATCTAACAACCGAATTAGTAATAGTATATCCTATTAATTGATCATAGTTTGAACTAAAATCACGATAATAAACATATATAGAATAATTATCTTCAGTTTCAAAATGACTGCCTTCAATAAAAGTATCATCAATTTTTTTGGTATTGGTTTTTACAAATGCATATTCGTAATTATAGTAGCCTTGTTTTAAAAGCATTCTCAATTCATACATTTTAGTTTCATAATTATATGTCATTTCATTTTGCTTTGAGCAATTCCAGTTTGAGAGTTGACCAAAAACATACAAATTACCATCAATAAGGGGTTGGTCTAAAGGCAATGTAAAATATATATATACATAGTCGGCATCTAACTCATCATTTTGTCCATCAGTATTTTTAACTATATATTTCCCGTTTAAATCCTGATTATAAAAATACCGTTGAAATGTTCGCTTATTATCTGTAGTTAATTCAACATGATAATAAGGCTCAATGTATATGATTGTATTTACATGTTCGGTTTTATACCTCAAACTTTTTATGTCAAAATTTCTGAATTCGTTACCTCCTGAAAACAAGTTATCTTCATCATAATCATAAATCAATACATTATCTCTAATAAATAAAGGCTTTAGGTTTGTTATGGCATTATCTGCTCTGTTGTTTTGTGTAACAATAACTTTTAAACTATTAAAAGGGTCGTCTATTGGAAATGAATTGTGAATTATTGAAAAATCAATCTCGTGGCTTGTATTACTATATTCAAATAATATTGCTTTTTTTACAAGAGCATTAATATTAACTTGTTGATCTACAATAGAAAAGCGTTTCGTAAAAATCACTCTATCTTTATTATAATCCTGATAAACTTTAATTATGTAATTACCTGACAGTTTTAACCGAATATCATTATTTGGTATTGTTAAATAATAATGAGTGTATTTAACTGTTGTATTAAACGAAAAGTCATAATCATTAATTGGATTGTCGTTAAACCCTTCAATATAGTCAAACGGAATAACACTTGACTCTGTCCAGTCTGCTTCACAATGGATTATTGTATATGAATAGTTATTTGTCGTACTGTCTAAATCGTCAAAACTTAATTTTAGGACTTCATTGCTGTTAAGATTAATGATAGGATAAGACAATTCCCAACCTTGTTTGTAAAGTAATACTGTTTTTATGTTCGTTTTATAGATTTTGTTTTTATAAACAAACTCAACGCCATCGTCTGATTTACAATCAATTATAAATAAAAAAATAAAGAAAGAGATAAATAAAAATTTACGCATTATCTTAAGTATTAAATATGTTTCAAATTAATAAATTAGTATTGATTAAACATAATAATTTCACTAAAATAATATAAGTGTTTTTAAATTAATTGGAATTATTATTATTTTTTAGTAATTTTCAATGTTTTTTAAACATAGGTTGAAAATAATTTACTTGTTATTGCCATGCCGCAAGTTTGTAACTTGTGGCATAAAATTAAATTGCAAATTTTATAAATTGGCTTAATTAAATTAAATCTCGTAAGTTTTTTAAAACTGAACTCAATTATTATTTTAATATTACAAAATTACGATGAAAGTTTATAATAATTTTTTCCGAAAAGTAATTTATTTATTTCTTTTTTCAATAATAATCTCACAGTCGCTGATAGCTGAAAAAAGCATTGACAAAAACAAACAATTATTAAGCCCTGAAGAAAAAGAATGGCTCAATAAACAAAAAATAATACGGGTTGCACCTGATCCGAACTTCCCGCCAATTGAATTTTTTGATGAGAATGGAAAATATTCGGGTATTGCTGCTGATTATTTCAAAATAATTGAAGAAAAACTAAACATTAAATTTGAATATGTAAGTTGTAAAAATTGGGATGAGGTTATTGAAAAAGCTAAAAACAGAAAGGTTGATATACTTTCTGCGGCAGCCCAAACACCCGAACGTGCTGAATACATGTTGTTTTCATCACCATATTTAAAATTCCCCGGAGTTATAATAACAAAAAATGATTTTTCAAAACTTAGCTCATTAAAAAAATTACATAATAGAAAAGTTGCAATTGTCTCGGGATATGTTTGGCAGGAGTTAATCTCAAAAGATCATCCTGAAATTAAAATTGTGCCTGTGAACGATATAGAAGAAGGGCTTCAGAAAGTTTCATTCGGCTCGGTTGATGCTATGATTGCGACTTTGCCAATTGCCATATATTACATTGAAAAGAAAGGAATACCAAATTTGTGTGTTGCAGGAGAGACAAAATATTTTACTAAATTATCTGTGATGATTCGTAATGACCTGCCAATTTTACATTCTATAATGGGAAAAACGCTGGCAAGCATAACGGAAAAAGAAAAAAATGAAATATCGCAAAAATGGATTCACTTACACTCGAATTCTATATTTCAAACCGGCGAAGTGTGGAATATTCTATTTGCCTTTTTAATACAAGCTATCTTCATTTTAAGCATTATTTTTCTTTGGAAATATCATAAAAAATATTTTCTCATTAAATATCCTGAAGAGAAGGAGGCAAACTATAAAATTTTGTTCATTATAGTTCTTTTGTTTCTCCTGCTTGATGCTTTTGTTGTGTTAGATGAAATTATTGATATCCCTCATTTGTTTTTTGGATATCCCCAAACACCGGTCAATTACGCTGAGATTGTGTTTGAATCAGTCTTGATATATATAGTCGGTACTATTACTCTGATATATTTTTATAGAAATATCAGATTACGCATTCAAACCGAAAATTCATTAAGAGAAAGTGAAATAAAATACAAAAGTATATTTGAACAGACAGGAACAGCAACCATGATTCTTGATAACGATATGACTATTAGTATGGTTAATTCTGAATTTGAAAAGCTTGCAGGATATTCAAAACAGGAAATTGAAGGCAAAATAAAATGGACTGAATTTGTAGTTGAGGAAGACCTTGAAAAAATGAAAACTTATCATTT
>JAUVJB010000178.1 GCA_030592465.1 Bacteroidota bacterium
TTCAATCACTTTTCCATTATTATGGAAAGGAAATAAATTAGAGATAAAAGTAACAAACAAAAAATTAAAAATCAGAAACGAGGGGAATAATTCTGTAGAATTTTCAGTTTATAATAAAAAATATACTATTGATAAAACAATAGAGATTAAATACTCTTGAGTTTTTAGACTTTTTATCGTCCCGATAGGGACATAAAAACGCCTAAAAATATAAAGAAAAGATTTAAACCCGATGCTTAAGGATTAAACCATATAAGGGTTTTGCTATACAAACCTGCCGGATTTTTAAAATCCGGCCGATTTAAGACTATGCTCTTTCGGATTTGTAATCCGAAAGTATAAATATAACCAAAAGCAACCGCATTTTTATCAGTGAGGGCTTCGCTCAACGCGAAACCCTCAATAAAAAAGAGTTTTATTTATTTCTCTTATCCATCTTATGTCTTTTATGTCCCTCTTTAAATTTTCGAAACAAGAAAGGTCTTTTAAATCTTCTATGTTTCTCTTTCATCTCAATTACGATTTGTTTTTGAGCTTCTGTTAAATATGGTTGCATTTCATTTTCTAATGAATCCATATCTTGTTTAAATCCCTTATGAAAATTGCAGTGTAACTTTTCAATTATTAATGCATGCTTTGTAAAAATACTATCCAAATCAATGGTTTGTTTGTCAGATAAATCAAGAACTTTAATCATTCTGTGTTTAAAACCTCTTTCATTTTTCACACTAACAAATTCTCTAAACTCTTTTCTGATATAAAACCCTGAAACAAATATGCCGAGGAAAAAACCAAATAATAGAGTAAAAATAATTATTAGTATTGTTTTTCGCTTTTGTGATAATTTTTTCATCTTTTTAATTTTTAGTTAGTCGATATTTAATTACTTATATTTTTTTTATTTCTCGCCAAGTCGCTAAGTCACCAAGTTAATTATCAAACATTAAGAAAGCACTAAGATTATCAGTATTCATATATTTTGTTCCAAATAAATTGTCAAATGATAGTGGATTGCCTGTTAAATAAAAGACAATCAATAATATGAAAGCAGCAGAAAACCCAAAAACAAGAATTTTTTTATAAATAAAAAACAATCTGCTAATAAAATCGATTTCGTTTTTAATGTTATCAATTTTACTCATTACCCGAGTTTCAAAAAAAGGTTTAAACTGATAATCTTGTTTCTTTATCAATTCTCTAACTTCTTTTATTTTTTTCTTTTGACTTTGTAATTCTTTATCACTTTTCAGATTTTTATTTAACAATTTTTTTTTGTCAGGTGATAAATCTTTGTCAAAAGAGTGAATAAGTAATTTTGTTATTTTTTTATTCATAATTAAGTAATTAGTTTTTTAAGTACCTTTTGAAGTTTTATTTGAGCTCTTGATAACCGTGAAAGAACTGTTCCAATTGGCAAATTGAGAATTTCGGCAGTTTCTTTTGTCGAGTATCCGTTAACCAATCGCAAAATAACAACACTTCTAAATTCCGGCTTTAATGTTTTTATAGCCATATCAACAATTTCTTTAGTGTCATTATTTTTAAAATCTGAATTAACATCACTAATCTCAATCTGCCTTTCACTATTATCAGAAAGAAAAAATAATTGTTTTCGTTTTCTTTTTTTTAATTCGTTTAACGATACATTAATTGCAATTCTTGTTAAATATGTTCCAAGTGCGGAATCGCCTCTGAAATTATTTATTGATTTGTAGAATCTCACAAATGTTTCTTGTCCAACATCATCAGCTTCAGCACAATCACCGAGCATTCCAATAATAGTTTTAGCAACCTGATGTTTATAACGCGTGACTAAAACTGTGAATACAGCGTCGTTACCGTTTTTAACTAATTCAATTATATAATTATCATCGTGAGTGTCGATACTATTCACTTAATTTGTTTTTATAATTTAGACAACAATCATTACAAATTTATTCCATAATTTTATTAATTTTACACAACAATCATATTTTTTTGTTATTTTTATCTTAATTTATGAAATTATTCTCAAGCAAACCAAATTAATGAAGCTAAAATGTATAATAATTGATGATGATTCATTAGCAATAACTGTTATAGAAAGTTATCTTGAAAATATAAATGAAATTGAAATAGCTGCTAAATATAACAATGCCATTGATGCTTATGAGATTTTACATAATGAAAAAATTGACTTAATTTTTCTCGATATTGAAATGCCAAGATTAACCGGTGTGGACTTTATTAAAACACTAAATAAACCTCCTTCAATTATTATCACTTCTGCTAATAAAGATTACGCTATTGAAGGCTTCGACTTAAATGTTCTCGATTACTTAATGAAACCAATAACTTTTGAAAGATTTTTAAAAGCTGTAAATAAATTTTTTTTAGTTCATCGTTCTGTTAAGGAAATACATAAACTAATTGAAAAAAAAGAAGAAGATTTCATTTTTGTAAAAGAAAACAAAAAGATGGTAAAAATTTTCCTAAACGATATCTTATATATTGAATGCATAAAAGACTATATTAAAATTGTAACTGTAAACAAATCGGTTATTACAAAAGAGCAGATTAGTGCTTTTGAAAATAAATTAAACAAAAAAGATTTTTTACGTATCCATCGTTCTTTTATTATTGCGATAAACAAAATTGAAGCTTTTAGTGCCACTACAATAGAAATCTGTAAAAAAGAATTACCTATCGGGAGGAGTTATAAAAATTTGGTTATAGAAAGATTAGAATAAATTTTTTTAAACCTACGGGTTAACCCGTAGGTTTAAAAGCTGCTCAATTTGTTAGAGGTTCGGTATTATTTTAATAAATTATATTTCTTTAGATTCGCTCTTTCGGATTACAAATACGAAAGAGCCGTGGACGATTATGAAAAAGTGTCAAATTTATCAGAAAGTCTTTTTTAATCTGTTTAAATTACCTAAATTTAGCATTGAAAAAAATATTATTCTTTATAAAAAAATAGATGCGTGTAATCTTATTCATATCAATAATAATATTAAATTTTTCGGTTCTTTTTTCACAAGAAAACGGACAGTTGTTTACACGTAATTATACGCCAAAAGAATATAATGCGGAAACTCAAAATTGGGCAATAGTACAGGATAAACGAGGAGTAATGTATTTTGCTAATCAAGGTGTGTTGGAATTTGACGGAGAAACATGGCGAAAAATTTCAATAACTAATAATTCAAGTGTACGCTCATTATCAATTGACAGCTTAGGTGTGATTTATGTAGGTGCTGTCGGCGAATTCGGATATTTATCACCTGATGATAATGGGAAACTACAATATGTTTCTCTTCTAAATTTACTTGATTCAACGTTTAAACATTTTTCAGATGTATGGAGTACTCATTCAACAAAACAAGGCACTTATTTTTTAACCGATAATTTTTTGTTTTGTTTTGATGGAAATAGAATAAAAGTAAGGCAAAAAAAAGCTAAATATTTTTATTTAAGCATGAACGTTAATAACACTTTGTATGTTCATGAAATTGGTGCCGGATTAAAAAGAATTGTTAACGATTCGTTACAATTAGTTCCTAAAGGAGAGTTTTTCTTAAATTCAAAAATATTTACTATTCTTCCTTATGAGAAAAACAAGTTGTTAATTGGCACACGTTATAAAGGATTATTTATATACTCATCGGAACATAATAAAACCAAAATAACACCTTTTAAAAACTTATCACAAACAGCAAATAATACAAATCAATTCATTCTAAATAATAAATTGTATGGCGGAATAAAACTACACAATAATAATTTTGCACTTGCTACAATTAATAACGGGGTAATCATCATTAACAAAAAAGGCGAGATATTAAAAACTATTAATAAAGAAAATTCTATTCAAAACGATGCTGTATATTCATTATTTAACGATAGAAATGATAATCTTTGGTTGGGTTTAGATAATGGTATCTCATATGTTGAAATAAATTCTCCTTTTGATTATTGGGGCAATAACAATAATTTGAAAGGAACAATAATTGATATTACCCGCTTTAATAATAAATTATATGTTGCAACCGGTAACGGAATTTATTTTTTAGATGAAAACAACAACTCAACAATTAACCAATTTATTAAAGTAAAAGGAATTGATGAACAATCGTGGTCATTAGAAAAATTTAAAATTAATTCAAAAAATATATTACTGGCAGGCACAAGTTATGGGGTTTATCAAATTATTGATGGTAAGGCAAAAAAAATTATAACTAATGTTGAAGTTTTTAAATTGTATAACCCTAAATCAACACCTGAAAGAATTTTTGTTGGACTCAAAGATGGATTAACATCAATATATTGGAATAAAAAAGAGAAAAAATGGATTAACAAAGGTAAAATAATAACCACAAATTTTGAAGTTCGCAGCATTGCTGAAGATAACAATCAAAATTTATGGGCTACAGTTACATATAAAGGTGTTTATAAAATTAAGTTTGATAAAAAAAATACTAAGATACCTCTATATGATACATCAAATGGGTTAACTTCAGTAAGAGAAACAAAAATATTAAATTTCCGCAACAATTTATTATTTGCTACTGATAGTGGGTTGTATAAGTTTAATTATAAAACGAATTCATTTCACATTGATAATTTTTTTGATAAGTTAAATCTAACAAAAACAAATAGGGTAAATAGTTTTGCTGAAGATAAAACAGGTAATATCTGTATTAATGGCGAGCAAGTTTTAATTAAACAAGACAATAATAGTTTTAAAATAGACACAATACCGTTTAAACGAATTATACAAAACACATCAGAAGCAATATTTATTGATACAAATAATATTGTGTGGATTGGAGGTTCCGAAGGATTATATAAATACAATCAAAAATACATCAAAAATTATTTTAAACCTTATTATACTTTAATACGAAAAGTAACTAATTGCGATTCAATTATTTTTTATGGTTCAAACTTTATAACATCTAAACATAATAAAAGAAATATTACCCTAAAACAAAATAGCAAACAAATACATAGTTTGTTGTTTAGTAATAATTCATTAATTTTTGAATATGCCACTCCATTTTATGAAAACGAATCTGCCAATAAATACAGTTATTATTTAAAAGGTTTTGATAAAAAATGGTCTTCATGGTCGAGTGAAACAAAAAAAGAATATACTTTTCTACACGAGGGGGAATATACATTCATGGTTAAAGCAAAAAATATATATAATATTGAAAGTGAGCTGGCAAGTTTTGAATTTGAAATACAGGCTCCTTGGTATCGAACATATTTAGCTTATTTTTTGTATTTTATAATATGTATTCTAATTATTCGATTTTTTGTTTTTATTCATACTAAACGATTACTTGCTAAAAATAAAAAATTAGAAGATACTGTATCTGAAAGAACAAGTGAAATATTACAACAAAAAGAAGAAATATCAGCTCAAGCAGATAATCTAAAATGTGCTTACGAAAATATTTCGATGCAGAATACAGAATTGGAACAACAAAAAGAAGAAATTCTTACACAGTCGGAACAATTACGAAATAAAAATATTGAACTCGAGAAACTTACAGTAGTTGGACGCGAAACTGATAATGCAATAGCAGTTTTTGATAAAGCCGGTGATATTGAATGGGTAAACGAAGGTTTTACTAAAATGTATGGATACACTCTCCAACAATTTATTAACAAAAAAGGCAACAATATTATTAATCACAGTATTAATCCTCGAATTAAAGATATTATTAAGTCTTGCATCGAAAATAAAAAAACTGCTATTTATGAAAATTTTACAATAACAAAAAACGATAAAGGATTATGGATACAGACAACATTAACGCCTATTGTTGACGATAATGATGAAGTGACAAATTTTATTGCCATTGATTCGAATATAACAAAAATAAAAGATGCTGAAAATGAAATTATTTTCCAAAAAGAAGAAATAGAAAAAAAATCGAAACAACTTGAATTAATTAACAAACAATTAGAAAAATTATCAATTGTTGCACGAGAGACTGATAATGCAATTGTGATAATGGATAACAAAGGTAACTTTGAATGGGTAAACGAAAGTTTTACACGAATGTATGGATATACTCTTCAACAATTTATTAACCAAAAAGGTGGTAATATTGTTACTGCAAGTTATAATAAAGATATCAAAAACTTAATAAACAAATGGTTAGGTAAAAAAGACCCGATAAGTTATCAAGCATTAAACATTGCTAAATCAGGGGAAAAAATTTGGGCACAAACTACACTCACTCCAATTATTGACGATAATGGTAATATTATTAAAATTGTTTCTATTGATTCTGATATTACAAAATTAAAACAAGCAGAAAAACAAATTCAAAAGCAACGCGACGAACTACAAAAAGCAAATATTACTAAAGATAAATTTTTTTCAATTATTGCACACGACTTACGCAGTCCGTTTGCAACTTTCGTTAGTTTAACAAA
>JAUVJB010000053.1 GCA_030592465.1 Bacteroidota bacterium
TTATTCGTGTTTATAAATATGAACTCCAAAAGGGTTTTGAATATGTTCTCTTAAAAGTTTTGTTTCGGTTTCCGAACTTTCTAAAACATTTTTCAAAACATCGCCTATTGAAACTATTCCTACAATTGTATCTTTATCAAGAATTGGGATATGACGAATTCTTTTTTCTGTCATCACATTCATTAAATAAATGGGGGTATCATCAATCTTACCAATAATCAAATCATTTTTAGGAGTCATTATTTCTTTAATTTGTTTATCACAAATTTGCATATTTTGTGCATAACATTTATACAATATATCTCTCTCTGAAACAATTCCCTCAAGATCATCGTCATCGTTAATTACAATTAAAGAGCCGATTTTTTTATCAGAAAGTATTTTTACTGCATCTAACACCGTTGAATTTGCTTTGACTGTAAAAATTTTTCTGCCTTTTTTATCTAAAATATTAGAAACTTTCATTTTATTCCTCCTTATTCTTTATTTTAAAATAATTATAATTTAGGTGCTTAGCGGTTCTGTTAATAACCTGATAATAAGACTGATAAGTCTATATGTTTTATAAAACAAGCCGCTTAGCACATTTTCAAAATAGACTCATATTTTATTAATGATGAAGATATTTATCAATACCAAGAGCTGCTTTATGACCATTAGCAATACCATGAATTACATCGGGTCCTTGAATAATATCACCACCAACAAACAGCCATTTTGCACTTGATTGAAAATATTTATCAACAACAATTCTGCCTCGTGGTCCGAATTCAATACTACTTTTAATATCTTCAGCTATATAACTAATATCCATTCCCTGACCAATAGATTCTACAATCATATCACCTTCAAAGAATTTCTTGTCATCCTCATCAAATTTAGGACTAAAACGATGTTCTTCGTCAAACACAGATAAACAACGCACAACATTTAAACCTTTTATCTTACCATCAATAATTTCGACAGATTTTGGTCCCCAGCCCGGATTAATAACAGCATTCTCTTCACGGGCTTCAACAACTTCTTCAACATCAGCAGGTAAAATATCTTCTGTTTCAAGTGATGTGGTAATAATTTGAACCTTACCGAATTTTTGTTTTTGTAATCGAGCTAACGAACGAGTGATGTCCATAGCAACATTACCACCACCAATTACAACTATTTTTTCAGTCAAATTAATTTCTTCCCCTTTTGTTATTTTGCTTAATAATTCAATTGATTGATAAACATTTTTATGGTCGCTGCCGGGTATTCTTGTGCTTCTACCGAGATGTAGTCCTGTACCTGCGAAAACAGCATCGTATTTTTCTTTTAATTCATCTAAAGAAACATCACCCCCCACTCTTGTATTGTATTGTATCTCAACACCGAGAGATAAAATATAATCAATGTCTTTATCTATCTGGTCGTAAGGTAAACGATATTCAGGTATTCCGTAACGCATCATACCACCTGCTTCAGGATATAATTCAAAGATTTTCACTTCATAACCCAATAAAGCAAGATAATATGCAGCAGATAAACCTGACGGACCGGCACCTATTATTGCAACTTTTTTACCGTTCTTTTCAATATTTTCAGTTTCTAAAATTTTCTTATATTCTTCCGAAGGATTTTGATCAGCAATATATCGTTTTAACCAACGTATTGACAATGGCTCTCCTCTATGACCAAGAGAACAAACAGATTCGCATTTATGAGTACAGATACGCCCGCAAATTTCAGGTAAGGGATTTGTATCATATAATATGTTTAAACCATGCTCTAAATCATCATCACGGATAGCTTTTATATAAGCAGGAATTCCCATGTGAGCAGGACAAGCAGCAACACAAATGCCACATTCAACACAACGGTCAGCCTCAAGTTGAGCTTGTTCTTTAGAAAAACCTTGTACGATTTCAATAAAAGAATTATCTCTTTTATTTGGCTCAAGCTCTTGCATCTCAACTCTGTCAAGAGCATAAAACTCATAATTAGGTACAGGCTTATTCCATCCTAATTCGTTTTTATCCCAAGGTTTTTTATCAACCCCTGGTGTAAATCTATAAGCATCAGCGTTTCCTTCTTCAATCCATTTATATTCATTCGACAAGGTAAGAGAACCTGTAGTACAAACATCAACACATAAACCACACCAGCAACATCTACCATAATCAATTCTTGGTCTCAGACCGCTATCACCATCTTTCGTTTCAATTCCTTCAACAGGAAGTAAATCAATAGCATTATTTGGACAAATTTCTTCACAGGAACCACATCCAATACACTTTGTAATATCATTTTTATGAAAACCACGATATCTGGGTGCTCCGGGTCGATTATTAATAGGGTCTTTAATCGTTATCGGTTCTTTAACAATATTTCCCCAAGCTGTAAAGGGAGTTAATATATCTTTTAAACTCATGATTATAATTTACTATTTATTATTTATTATTTTGACTAGCCGTTTTTCTCGATGAAATAAATATTGATGTAAGCTCATTGGCTTCTTGTATAAGATTTTTTATTTTGTTCTCAGCAATTAATTCTTCATCTAAAATAAATTGAAGCCAAAATAAACTCTCATCAGATTCTTCAATAACAATACTCAATTTTGCAATAAAACTTTTCTTAGATTGAGCTAAACAAGTAGCTCTATAATTTGCAGCTACTGATGTAGAAGAACGAATTAGCTGACCTTGCAAATGATTACCAAGTTTATTATTAGGCAACGATAATGACAATTTTACACATCTATGCGCAAAAACTTTTGTTCGTTCTTTTAATTCTTCTTTTGTCATTTTTTTCAATAAAAAACAATCAATCGAAATTTACAATTTACTATTATGCACTAAACTTCTTATATTCTGAAGTCTTTTCTCTGTTAAAATATTAAATATTCAATCATCAATCATCAATCAAAATTTATCTTTCAATTTCCGGAGGACAAGTTCCAAGAGAAACCATCATTGAACTCACATCGGCAATATTTGCCCCAACAAGCAATTTCTCGAGAAGCGAAACAGCATGTACATAACTTGGTCCTCTTAAATTAACTCTTCTAGGAAATTCACTTCCGTCAGTTACCATATAATAACCATATTCTCCCCTTGAAGATTCACATCTCACATAAGTCTCTCCTTTTGGTATCTTCCAATGTAAAACATTAGGTGTTTGTGCTCTTATATTACCTGTTTTTGGCATTTTTGCCATTATTTGACGAATAAGTTCAACTGTTGTTCTTAAATCTTCGCGTCTGACAAGTGAACGAGTATAAATATCAGAATCAGTTGCCGTAAAGGGTTCATAATCTAATTTATCATAAATCAAATAAGGATAATCTTTTCTTACATCACGCTTAAATCCTGCTGCACGAGCATTTGGACCAACAACACCAAATTTATCAATCCATGCAGGGTCTAAATATCCAACGCCAACAGTTCTTTTTTTGAAAACTGCATTATTGTACATTAATTTTGTAATATCAACAATAAATTCGTCAATTTTTTTCAATGCGTCTTCCATACGTTGTTTAAAACCATCCGGTAATAAACCTCTTACACCGCCCGGAGTTATATACATATGATAAACACGACCACCTGTTAATTCTTCAAATCTGTCAAGAATTAAATCACGCAGGTAAACTCCCCATTGCACGCCAAGACCCAAACCTGTAGTATTACCTTGTCCCGGAACAATTCTTAAAAGCATTTGTAAACGAGCCATTTCAAGAGCAAGAGCTCTTAACCAATTAGCCATTTCCGGCACTTCAATGCCGGAAAGCTCTTCAACACATCGTGAAAAATTGTATTCATTTGTGTCGGGTTCGGCAACGCACATACGAATACAAGTAGTAAAACCTTGAATAAATTTGCGTCTTTCTATTAATTTTTCAAACCCACGATGAAGATAACCAACATGAGTTTTTGCCTGAACAATCTCATCACCGCAAATTGTAAGTTCTAACGACATATTACCTGTTACACCGGGATGGTTAGGTCCTTGCCAAACTTTAACATATTTTTGTGATGCCAAATCAACATCTAAACTCCCATCAGAATTTTGTTCAGGGAATTTACTTCTATCGGGCGTCCATATTAATTTACTATTTTTCTTCATCTGGATATAGCTTTTTTTTCATGTATTCTTCAGGGTCATTTGTTTCTCTACCTTCTCGTGGGAAGAAGTTTTCCTCTGAATATTTTTTAGTATCAAATTCTCTTCTCATAGGCGGAATATCATCCCAACCTTCTAATATAAACGATTCGTCAACACGCGGACTTCCCGGGAAATCAATTCCATACATCTCTTTTAATTCACGTTGATAAGTAGCAATCTGTTCCCATAAATGGTGTGCCGATGTCATTGTGGCATTCTCACGAGAAATCATTGTTCTTATTCCAATATCAATTTTTTTATCCGGATTGTTTAAGAAATAAACGAGTTGAAAAACCCCATCTTCAATCCAGTCAACAACCGATAACAACACAAAATGTGAAAATCCTTTAATATCTCTTAAGTAAGTAATTAAAGAAATAGTTTGTTCTTTCTCACATGTAATAAAGTTAAGATTATCTCTTTTCTTAACAATATCTGTTATTTTAAATTGTTTACCTATATCTTGTAATATTTGCTCCATTATGTTTTAATTTTGATATTCGGCTGATATTTTATTAATATTATTGATAGTCATTGATTGTCATTAATTTATTACTTTTCATTTCCTAATTTCCAATTTCATTGTGTTTTAATTAATAATTTGCGATTTTTCTATATCAATCTCTAATAAAAAAATTGATATTCATCAATCAAATTACCAATTATAATCAGGCATGTTCCAATCTTTAATAATCTTTTTCTGATTAGCTTTATACCAGTCAAACTTTTCGGCATATTCATTGGCACCTTCTGCTCTACCAGCTTTTATTCGCTCTTTTAGTTTATTAAATCCTGCCAGCATTGCTTCCGGTCGTGGCATACAACCTGCAACATAAACATCAACAGGTATGTAATAATCTAATCGATTAATTGTATTATAACTGTCATAATACATACCTCCATTAACTGTACAACTGCCAAGGGCAACAACATATCTTGGTTCTTGCATTTGCTCATAGCTTCTAATAACTCTTTTTAAAGTTTTAACAGCAAGATAACCTGAAATAATAAATACTGATGACTGTCGTGGTGTAGGTCTCATCTGAACTCCAAAACGATTTGCATCAAATCGAGAAGTCATTAACGAAGGAATTTCAATACTACCACATCCTGTTCCAAATGCTAAAACCCAAAGAGAATTAGCTCGAGACCAGTTTAAAAATTTTTCAATAACTTTATTTGCAGGCTCATGCACTTTTGGTTTTGCATCACAAAAATAATCCTTCATAGGATCAATCTTGATTATCTCTCCATCAGGAGAAAGAATTTCCCTTTTTTCAAGATCAGGATCTATAAATTTATTTTTTTTATTTTGTTCTTCTATTGCCATAATTTTATTAAATAAAAATAATTGCTAAAATTCCCAATATTAACGGGACTTTTAAAAACCAACTAACAGATTGTTCAATTCTAAAACGGGGAAACACAACACCAACAAAAACCGACCAGAAATAAATTAAAAAAGTTTTTAAAATTAATTCAAACCAACTTGTAGCACCTCCAAAAAACAAGTTCATAAATAGAACAGATTCTACAACATGTAAAATAGCTGCATTTGTTCTTAACACTCCGAGAAATGTAGAATGATATTCTGTTGGTGGTCCAATAGGTATTTCGTTTGGTGCTTTAACTAAATCGAAAGGAGAATGTCCCATAGTACCTAAAAATGCCAACATACCTGCAGCTGTTGCCAAAGGATTAGTCCACATTGTCCAATGAGTTATTCCGCCCTGTTGAGCTGCAACAATATCGGTAAAAGACAAGCTGTGATATTGAATTGCAATTGAAATAATAGCAAGTGTTAATGGTAGTTCAATAGTTGTCCATTGAGACAAACCTCTGCTAACTCCAATTGCCGAATATGGATGTCCGCCTTCTCCTGCTCCAAGAGCCATTCCAAGCATTCCAAAAAATTGAAAATACAAAATCAAAACAACATCTCCTGCAAACGAAAAATTAGACCAATATTCGGAACCGAAAATTAAAGGCATAAATAAAAACATGCCCACACCACCCGAAAGACGAAAAAGAGGACCTAAATAAAACATCACTCCATGAGTAATAGATGTGCGTTTTGAATATAACTTAATTAAGTTAAAATATGGTTGATAAACAGGCATACCAATTCGTTTGCCTACTCTTGCAACTATTTTATTCATTATACCGGCTTGTATTAAACCCCAGTTGAGTACAATAAATAAACCTAATAATGTAAATAATAATTTTATTGCGATATTATCCATAATTTATAGTTATCAATTAAATTAAAAAACAATTAAATATATTATAATTATATATGCAATAATATGTATTGCATACGATTGCCCATTGCCGGAATAAATTCTTCTGAAATAATTTGCAGTATCATGAAGTATATCTGACATCCAGTTCCAAAATCCTGTAACACCGGGCATCATAAAAAATCCCAAAGCTTTGTTATAACCCGAAAACATATTATATGACATATGTGTTGTTTCCGGTCTGAATGGTTTTTCACCTGCATAAACCATATTAAATTGTTTGACTTTTTTAGATTTAGAATTTAAAATTAAAAGCCATCCAAATAACAAGGTAAACATAACACCAACAATAATCATTACCCAATATCCATCCCAATAACCTAATCCTGTGCTTGCCATTGTACCGTTCCAATTAAGTGCTCCTGACGGGAAGTAAGCAAGTAAATAATTTCCTATTGGTTTTAGAATAAAATCAGGTCTTGCTGAAATTATCATTATCGCAATAATTAAAATATAAATAGGAATTAAAAGACATAAAGGAAGTTCTTTTACATTTCTGTGTTCATCTTTAAGTTGTCCGAGAAAAACAGAATATATTAACCTAAAAAGATATAAGAACGCTACAATTCCTGAAAATAAAACTACAATTCCTTGAAAATATAATCCTTGCGAAATAATCGCATTATAAAAAAGCCATTTACCTGCAAATCCAACTAATGGAGGTATACCTGATAATGTGATAATTGCTATTAATACTGCAATAAATGAAAATGGCATTTTTTTAATCAAGCCTCCCATTCTATACATATATGGGGTGCCTAATTTTAAAGCTATACCACCTATGGTTAAAAACAAAACTCCTTTGTATAGAAAATGAGTAGCAGTATAGAATATACCTGCCATCCATCCTAAATGAGACATAAGAGCAAGTCCGAAAACTATATACCCTAACTGCCCAATACTTGACCATGCCAATAATCTTTTAGCGCTTTCTTGAAAAGAAGCTGCGATATTTCCGATTAATGCAGATATAGCACCAATCCATCCAAGAGTATAAAGAATATATTTAGCATAAGATGCTTCTGTTCCCATTCCTAACAGGACTAAAATTATTCCGAACACGCCTGCTTTTAATAAAATTGCAGATGCCATAAAATGAATATCAACAACAGCTTCGCCATGTGCGCCCGGCAACCAAATATGCAATCCAAATGAAGCGGTTTTTGTCATAAAACCAAGCAACATCAAAGAATATGCAAGTGTTGGATAAATAGTTATTCCTGATAAAGATTGTAAATCTAAATTACCGAAACTTACAAAAGCTAATGCAAATCCAAATATAAGTGCATAAGAACCACCAAGAGAAAACATCATATAACTATAACCGTGAGGCATAGATTTTTTTCCTCTGATAAGTAAAAAGTAAGAACCAATTGTCATAAGTTCCCATGCATAAAAAATTTCGAGAAGATTATCAGCTTTAAGAAGCATGGCTAATCCGGCAAACATAGCTAAGGTAACAACATGAAAACCACTTCGTTTTCCTTTACTATAAAATCCAGCGAATAACGCTAACACGGCACCACCCAAGAATATTGCTGCAAAAATTTGTCGTAATAAATCACCATCAAATTCTGGAAAAATTACAGCAATATATAATATAACACCTGTTAAGGATATTGAATTTTTAACCCATGCGGGTAAAAAATTTATTAAAGCAATAAATGCAATAAAGAGTAAAGGAATATAATCTAATCCTTTGGCAGCATCAACAAACGTTCCTGAATAATAACCTAATATATATGCTGCAACACCAAAAATTGCGGGTGGTATAATTTTATTAAGTTTCATCTTATACTCAGGTAATTCTTTATTATCTAATTTAAGTGTATATCCAAACCATCTGAATAAATAAATTCCTTCAAAAAATGAACCTACAAGAATTGCTGTCATCCAAGCAAATTGACCTGAATTTGCTAGTTGCATTACCAATTCCCATTTCCCGAAAAAAGACGGGAACGGCGGAAATCCAAGCAACAAGAAAACAGCTGTTCCAAATAATGCTACTAATAAAGGTTTCTTGCGAAGATTTGACCAATTTTTAATATTTTCAGCTTTAACAATACCTGATATCCAGAATAATATTGCTTTTGCTAAATAATGGCTAATTAAAAGAGTAACCGCAATAAATTCAAATTTATCTCCGAGATAAGGACTTAAGCCTAACACTGTTATTAATAAACCAATTTGTCCTATTGATGAGTAACCAAGCAATCGTTTTGAATTAGTTTGCTTAAGTCCAAAAAGATTTGAAGCTATAAAAGTAATTATTCCTAAAACAGCAATAACAGGATACCATGATTCGCCCGCAATAGCAAATAATTTATATAAAACATACAAAGATGCAGAAGCACTTGCAGCAGAAATCATAGCACCAATGCCTGAATCAGCTCCCTGATAAACATCAAGAGCCCAACCATTAGCAGGGAAAGGTTTTAATTCAAGAACAATTGCTATAAGAATTAAAAATATTGCTATTGCGCCACCTTTCAAAATGCCAATATTTGCTTCAATAAGTCCATCAATATTTAATGTCCCTGAATAATTATATGCAAAAATAATTCCGATAAGTAATATACTGGAAATAATTCCGGTTGCTATCATATACTTAAAACCTGCAGATGTAGATTTTAATCCTTGCTCAAGAATAATAAGCCCTGCTGTAGCCACACTTGCTATTTCAAGAAAAACATATAAGTTAAATATATCTCGTGTCATTACCATAACATTCAATGCCATAGCAAAACCGAGAAACACAGACATTGCATTTGTTCCTTGTTTCTTTAAATTATTATACAGATATATTGCTCCTAATAATGTAGCTATATTTATAATTAATGTAAAGAAAGCTTCGTTTAATCCCATTAATAAATTAATAGAAAACGGCGGTTTAAATCCTGCGGTATAGATATATACAGGACTTTGAGTTGAAGTCATAAATGAGATAAACCACTGAGCAGAAACGAAACTCATGCAGGCAAGTGCAATAAGCATAAACATTCCACCAATATTTTTGTTGCTTTTCCCTAAAACCCCAATTAAAAAAGCTATTCCAAGTGGAATTGTAATAATATAAATAGGTGCTACCATTTTAAATCTTTAAACTTATTAATTTCTAATGTGTTTTTATATTTATGAAGTTTTAATGCATAAGCAAGCATTAAAGCTGTAACTCCCAGACTAATAACAATTGATGTTAAGACAAGAGCTTGTGGTATTGGGTCAACAATTTTTGTAACTGCATCTTTCACAGGAACGGCTTTGTCAAGTATTGGTGCTGTTCTGCCACTAATGTAACCTATGCTAATAATGATTATATTAATAGCTGTATCAAAAATTGTAAAACCAATTATTATTTTTATAATATTTTTCTGCGACAAAATGCCCCAAAGCCCAATCATGAGCATTATAAAGCCGGTTATTAAACTAATATATTCCATAAATGATTAATTTTATTCGGTTTCTTTTTGTGTTTCTTTAAGATTACCAACAATATTTGTTAATTCCGAACCAACTTTTAATCCAATAAAAGTATAAATTAATGGTATTAAGCCGGCACTAAAAATATTGCCAAATTGTCCAAGTGGCAACACTCTATTATCAAGAAATCCGTATGCAAAATAAATACCGAGAAGACCAAGAATTACATAAGTAAATCCAGAAATTGATTCAATGCCTGAAAACAATGAATGTTTAACATTTTTTTCGGGATTAGCCAGTAACAGAAGAACCATGCCTGAAGCCATTATTGCACCTCCCTGAAATCCTCCGCCGGGCGTAAGGTGTCCGTTAGCAAACACATAAACACCAAGTAAAAATATTAACGGGACTAAAATTTTAGAAGCAGTCTCAAGTATTTCACTTGTTTTTCGTAAATCTCTCTTTTTTTGTTTATCAGATTCCTTAATTTTTAAAAAAAATCCAATGATTGATGCTGCGAGAAATAAAATAGTTACTTCTCCAAGAGTATCAAACCCACGATAAGTAACAACAATTGAAGTAACAAGATTTTGTGCACCTAATTCTTGTGGTTCATTTTCAGCATAATACGTTGATAAATCGTTTAATTTATCCTGACCTTTAAAATTTTGATAAAGATTAATAAATATTACCGAGAATGAGGCAATCAGTATGAATATTAAAAATTTTCTAACCATTGCTTTCCTTTCTAATTTTATTTAAGACATAGAAAAATATAATTGTAGTTAATCCACTACCGATTGCAGCCTCAGTCATTGCAACATCAGGTGCTGCAAGCAACAGAAATATTATTGAGGCAAACAGGCTGACAACCCCTGATGCAATAATTGCAATAACCAATTTTTTATGAATAACAGCAATCACTGCCATTACTAAAATTGCTATGCAAAGAAAAACAGCTGTAATATTTAAAATCATTGTTTATCTGTTTTATTGTTTATTTTCTTATCTGAAACATCTACTTTAATAGTCTCTTCCTTTTTTAATTTGTCAATGACGGTTTTTTTATAAAGCGGAATGTTTATAAAATGAGCAGCTCGTGCCAACACATTAGACGAAATAGGATTAGTAAGTAAAACAAATAAAATTAATAATATAAGTTTACCTGACCAATCGGGATTAATTAAAGCAATACCAAGCAAAGTAAGAATAGTTCCTAATGTAGAAGCTTTTGTTCCAGCTTGTATTCTGTTATAACTATCGGGCATTCTAATAAGCCCCAATGAGCCTAAAAACAAAAATATTGAACCTATTAATGTAATTATTGCTCCTATTATTTGCAATGTTCCATCCATAATTACAGTCCCCTTTCTAAATAGCGTGCAACAATTAAAACTCCAATAAAACTTAAAAGTCCATAAACTAGAGCAACATCAATATAAATAAATCTGTTTGTGAAAAATGCAATTAATGCAATTAACCCAAGAGAGCTAACAGTCATCACGTCAAAAGAAATAACTCTATCGACTGATAAAGGGCCTTTAATAAATCTTATCATTGAAAGAGTTATACTCAATAGTATAAAACCCAATGCTATATACAATAATATATTAACCATAAATAACCTCCAAATACTTTTCGAATCTACTTACTATCTGATGAGTATCTTCATCAATGTTTGTACTCAATACATCAATCCAATGTATATACATAATATCATCTTTGATATCTATTGTTAATGTCCCAGGTGTAAGGGTAATTGAATTAGCTAACATCAGCCTTCCAATTTTCGACTTTAGTTTAGTTTTTACTGTAACAATTCCGGGATTAATCGGTAATGATGGTGTTACTACTCTTCGAGCAACATCAAAATTCGATTTTATTAATGCACCACTAAAAACAAACACATATATTATTGCATAAAAAAATGCTTTTGGTGTTAATTTAATTTCACTAAAAACATTACAATTTCGACAAAACACTAATGTTATTATTAATGAAACCACGACACCAACACTTAAAATATGTATTTCGAATGATGAATTAAGCAGCAACCAAACAGCTAACAAAACCAAAAATAAAATAATATGATTCTTAATTTTCATTTTAAAATAATTAATTATTTACTACTGTTAATTAATTAACAATTGAGTGCAAATATATATATTAAAATATAATTATATATATATTAAAATATAATTATATATATATTTTAATATAAATTTATGTTTATAATTATATGTATTGAACTAAATAATTGTTTTTAAACAAGTTGATAAATAAATTTTTATATCTGATAAAATTGTCCAAATAATTTTTTTAACCCGAAAAATTAACTTTGTTGAGGGCTTCGCCGTTCATAATTTTTCTGACGATTAAGTAATACCAACAAATTTATAACAGGATTAAGAAGTAAAAAGTGTAAACTTTTTTCAGGACGAGACAATATTATCTGATATTTTCCAATTTGATACATGTGTTCAGCACGAAAAGTCAAAAAAGCCGTCATTATACCTAACTTTTTAAAGTGTTCCTTTAAAGTTCAGAAATCTGTATTAATCAAATATGTTGTAACAAAAAAGGTGAAATTTTTTGGCATAAAAAAAGGTCTGATTTTTCAGACCTTTTTAAATATTAAAAACAAGTATTATTTATTCAAAGTTCTTATTTTTGAAATAGCAACTTCTGCTGCTTTAATAATTACAGGTTTAGTTGGCGCATTAGTAAGTAAAGGATGAGTACCTACTTGTAACGACATAAGTTCATATACTGTAACTCCTTTTTGAATAGCAAGTCCAACAGTATTAATCATTTCACCCGAAGATTTTCCGCCCCATACTTCACCTCCTAAGATAGTTCCATCTGAAGGAGAAACATATAATTTTGCTGTTAATGGAGATGTACCTTCTAAAGTTCCCGGGTGTCGGTCAACATCACTAAACTTAGCTGTAATAAACTCAATATTAGCAAATGGTGCATTTTTTTCATTTAATCCGGCAGCTGCCATTGCTACTCCGTTAATCTCTGTAGAGAAAACGCCAATTGTTCCTGAAAAACTATTTTTAATTTTTATTCCAAATAAATTGTAGCCTAAAACACGAGCCTCTGCAGTAGCTGTAGATGCCAACATGATATAATCACATCTTCCGGTTAAGAAACCTAATGTTTGAGAGCAATCTCCAACAGCACAAATGTATTTTTCTGATGAGCGCCCATAATTATCAACAACAATAGCTCCAACTTTATTTATTTGTAATCCCGCTTTTTTAGCAATTTCTGTATTTGGTTTATAACCGATAGCAAAAATTACAGCATCTGCTTTAATATTATTTCCCCCTTTTAATTGAACACCTGTAACAATGCCATTCTCTCCTAATACTTTTTCTACCAAAGTTGATGTATGAACGTCAACATTTGACTTTTTAAGTTGTTCTGTTGCTATTTCGCTTAATTCACCTGAAAATGCTTTTGAAAAGCAAAGGTCTTCACTTTCAACAAGACTTACTTTTTTGTCAGAATGCATTGCTAATTGTTCCGCTACTTCTGCACCGATAAATCCACCTCCTACAATTATAATATTTTTTTTGTCTTGTAATTCATTAAATAAGTTATTAATATAATTATAACTTTTTTTGATGTAAAATACATTTTTCAGTTCAAATCCGGGGATAAAACTTGCAATTACAGGTTTTGAACCGGTTGCAAATACAAGTTTATCAAATGAAAAATCAGCTCCTGATTTTACTTTAAGGGTTTTGTCTTTAATATTAACATCAACAACAGGGTCGGTAACAACATCACCACCTAAATCAATAAATGGTTTTGGTCCCATTGCATCTTTATCAACAGAATTTAGTTTATAAAAAATATAAGGAATACCACATGGCACTAAACCTTTTTCTTCTTCGCGAATTATTAATACTGATTTGCCGGGATATTGTTTTTTTGCTGTAACTCCGGTGATTATCCCTGCCGGACCTGCCCCAATAATTATTACATCGTAATTTTTCATAATTTTGTTAAATTTTAATTATTAATATTATGTTTTTATTATTATATGTAAA
>JAUVJB010000190.1 GCA_030592465.1 Bacteroidota bacterium
ACAATCCGCCAGCTGGCGGACAATAAAACCATCTAACCATTATATATAGTAGTAATAAAATACTCAAAATGTGCCCGTGCTAAGTATATACAACTATTTATGTCGTTTTTTTGAAATATTTTAATTTATAAACCGTTATAGATAAAAATAAATTATTTAATGAGAATATCAAAAGTCATATTAATATTAGTAACAATTCAATTATTATTTATTAATCTAAACAAAGCACAAATAACATCACCAAAAGCTAATTTTATTGATACAACAAAATATCATAATGTTGATTCGCTGGGAGTTGACAGCATCTTTGTATTTTACTCGCCTAAAAGTGGCGGTTGGTCTGTTACGGGCTCATTAACAGCGAAGTTAGGCACTGTTACCAGATTAGATTACACTTGGAAAAAATTTAACCCAACTACATATAAATTTGATATTGAATTACAAACCGACTATGGCGTTGATTCTTCTATCATTAACGAGCTTGAAACCGGAGGCTACCAAGTTCAAATTACTAATGGAACAACTATTGACACAACTTTTCGGGCTTGGGTTTATATCAATTATTTAAAAGTTAAAATTGACTATCTGTCAACTTGTGAAAATTTAGAACTAACAGGTATTAGCGGAGGTTTTCCTTTTTCTTACTATGATTTGGTCGATAGCTCAAAAATTACAATTAATAACGGATTACAAATTAAATGGACATCTGACCCTGAAATGGACTTTACTACTAACTTAGACCATGTTTATACGACACCATTTACTGAAAATGTTCAATTTTTTGTTCATGTTTCCGATAGTTTTAATTGTGTTAAAAAAGACAGTGTGTATATACTCGCAATTGCTGTCAAACCTGATTTTATAGCATTGCCTGATTCAACAGGAGAAGCCCCTTTATATGTCCAATTTGAAAATAAATCCTTAAATGCAGAATTATTTCATTGGTATTTTCTTAATGATGAGTTTAATATAAAAAATGAAAACGATAGCCTTATTGATACTTCTTATTTAGAGATACCATTTGACTCAATATTTTATGAGCGTCCGGGTAAATATGACGTAAGACTTATTGTTAAAGGTCCGCCTTATTATGAACAAGGCGTTGAGAAACGATGCATAGACAGCTTAACCAAAGAAAAATATATTACAGTAGATACTTCGTTTATTGGCGAAGTGCCAAATGTTTTTACACCAAATGGTGATGAACAAAACGATTATTTTAAATTAGTTAAACTTGAAAATAATGTTTGTGCTAAATCAATTAAATATTTTGAAATGGTTATTTTTAGCCGTTGGGGCAGAAAAGTATATCAATATACATATAATTATAAAGACAGTAATAACAAAAGTCAATATAATGAGTGGCAAGGATGGAACGGTAAAATAAATGACAGTGATAGAGAAGCATCGCCCGGCATATATTTTTATATAATTAGTGCCAGAGGCTGGGACGACAAGCCTTTTAATAGAAAAGGACAAGTGTATTTATTTAGAGAGAAAAAATAAAATCACATTATAATTTTAAATGTCAAAAGTTAATATATAGTGCTTGAACAAAAACTCTGTAATGTGTACTATACTTAAAATAGATGAGAATTTATTGTCCGCCGGCAGTCGGACAAGTTTTAACAATAGAACAATTTAGCAATATATTTACCCTGTGAAATAAGTTGTATCGCAATAATATTCGATATTTTAGAGTTTTCTTTCTGACAATATATACTTTTGCAAAAAAATGGAGAGATGCCGGAGTGGTCGAACGGGACGGTTCGGAAAACCGTTGAGGGTAACACCTCCGAGGGTTCGAATCCCTCTCTCTCCGCTTTTAAAAAATCATTCCTAAAATCAATTCCGAAAAATCAAATAAAAGGAAATGCTATTAAAAAATAAGTCCTGTCTGCGTGCGGCACGCACAGACAGGCATAAAAAATTTATTTCCAACATTTTATTTTTAGTATCTTTGTAGCAAAAGAAGGAACAAACGCAAAAAGTATTAATTTAAAAAAGTTAAGTATATCGGATTTTACTTTGGTATTGCAATGATTATTAAAAGGTTAGCTCATTTTTTTTAGCAATTAGTTGCTACATTTGTCTTAATTTGCCTGTGAGGAAATGCTTTACAAAAATACAAAAAAATATTTTTAAAATTTCTAACTGGCAGAAAATCAGGATGTTATTTTTTTCTGTTGTTGCTACAAAAAGCAAAAAAATACTTTAAGTCATTGATTTACAATCAAATTCTCACTTAAGTTCCGCTATATGGGAAAAATTTCACATTTCTCACACCTCTAAAAATTGCACTAAAAAATTTAACTTTAGCATTAAAAAATTCAGATGGTGCATTTTAATTATTAGAATTGTTATTTTTTTAATGTTTTCTGATAATACTTAATAAACAATTCATATTCTTCTGCAAAACTCCTTTTTTTTATGATGTTTCGGCTGATTTAGTATGTATTTACAAACTTTGTTAACATCCGATTTTGAAACAGAAAATGCTGATGCCGATTTTTGCCATGCAAAATTACTTTGTGCAAGTTTGTTTTCATTGATAACGTTCAGAGCTTTCGGCAATAATAGTTGCTAATGTTTCATCCGATATATCAGGAGCTCGAGAAACAAGAAAATGAACGTGCTCCGGATTGGCATATATTGCATATAGTTTTGAAGAATTATTGTTTACAATTCCGGTGATGTATTTTTCTATCCTAATTCTGTTTTTTTCAGGTATTATAGGTTGTCGATGTTGTGTAGTAAAAATAAAATGTGTGTATAAATTATTGTATTCAATTTTCATTGCAAATTAATGTAATTATTATGGTTGAAAGTTATGCTTTAATTTTAATTAAAAATGTAATATAAAAAAACCTTATCTTTTTTTTATAACCTTAGTAGAAAATTAGTTCTACCACATAGAAAAACCTTATTACTTTATTAACTGTAACTAAATAAGGTAATAAGGTTGTATGGTAACAATATTTACATATCTAAGGTTTAAGGTATTTAAAATAATGTTTTTTCTGTTTAGATAAAGTACAAATCTTTATTATGACAAATAGATAAGTCTCATAAGCACGCCAAAATAAACATTAAAAAATTAGTCGTACGTATTTGTTTATCTATTATCAAAATAGTTTAATCTTTTTCTTAGAAGTGACAATTCTAAGAATTTAAATTCTGAATTATTCATTAACTTATTATTTTATTGCAATGTAATATTTTTTATACAAAATCCATTAATTTTAATAAATCAAATTAATGGATTTTGCGTTTGCTCCCAAAAGAACTTTGTGCGAAAAATTCAACTTTGTGAATCTAAAATTTCAAAATTGAGTCCACTCCGAAAAGCCGCAACGGTTAACCCGCCAGCCGCGGGCGGGAAATTAAGAACTATTAATCTATACATCAGCCTGATATAAATTCACTAAGCGGATAAAAATTGTTTCAGACTATTCTCAATCATCTTAAAATTTATCAATTAACGACAAAAAAAATCCTCAATGTGGTTCACAGGTATTTTTTTGCTTTATAATCTTATTTAAGTGTTGTTTGTCTAAATAAAAATTAAACAAAAAATTTATTACCTTTATACCCTATTTAAAAAATAAATTATTATTAATTAAAATTTATATATTATGAAAAGATTTATACTTTTTATTTTCTTGTCTTTTTCAGTAAGCATAATTTTTGCTCAAAAAGGTTTTATCAATCCTTCAGCAAAATATTGCGAGATACTGGGTTATCAATACGAAATTATTCCTGACAGTCAGGGCAACCAAGTTGGAATGTGCCTTTTGCCGGATGGTACAAAAGTAAACGCTTGGGATTTTTACAAAGGTAAAGTAGCTCAGGAATATTCTTATGGAGCAAAATATGGTTTTTCTGTTGAAACAGCAGTTGAAAAACATGACGGATACACAACTGAATATGCTGTTTGTGTTTCAGAAAAAAAAGGAGAAGAAACAAGAATTCCTTTACTAAAATTAATGGAATTAAATGGCGACACGCTTTTTACACATGAAGACCGATATGTATCACCAAATCATAAGAATGCAACTTATGACCCTAATTTTAAAACTGCTAAAGATTTACCTGTCTCATTTGACTGGAGAAACAAAGACGGTCACGCATACATCGGCGGTGTTAAAAATCAAGGAAATTGTGGTTCTTGCTACGCTTTTGGTGCTACTGCTGCAGCAGAAGGAACATATAATGTTGCAACAGATAATTATGATGCTAACTGCGCTGACTTTGCAGAATCATATATTGTTTGGTGTTTAGGTAGTATGTCAGCATATAGCAGCCATTTTGGCGGATGCAGCGGTGCTGATTATGATTATCAGGAATTACAGGCATTAGTAGATATCGGCACATGCGACGAATCTTATTTTCCTTATTCAGATACTGACCCTCAAGATTGTGCCTCTGCTGCAGAAAGTGCACCCAAAACAAAATTTGAATCATGGCACCGTGTAGCATGTAATGATGAAGATGCTATTAAAACAGCAATTATGACTTATGGTGTAGTTGATGCTGCTGTGTTAGCAGAGACAGATTTTTCAAACTATTCAGGTGGTGTTTATTCTGATGCTAACACTACTTGTAATGGAAGTCCTTGTTACAACACAACAACTAATCATGCTATTTCATTAGTAGGTTGGGGAAACGATGCAACTGAAGGTGATTATTGGATATTAAGAAACTCTTGGGGTAGCTGGGGAGAAGGCGGTTATATGAAAATAGCTGTTACATCTGCTCATGTTGGCTGTTCTGTATGTTATTTGGTTTATAACGATCAAGGAGAACCAACTATTTCTGCAACTGCAGTCAGTTCTTCTGAAATTGACCTTTCTATAACTCTTAACCTAGAGAGTAACCCTGTGCTTCTCGCATGGTCTGCTGACGGAACTTTTGGTACTCCCACTGACGGAACAACCTATTCCGCAGGACAAACAATCTCCGGTGGCGGAACTGTTCTATCTTATGGAACAAACACTTCGTATAATCATACAGGATTAAATCCTGAGACAACATATTATTACAAAGCATGGTCCAACAGTGGAACCGCATATTCTCCCGGAGCTGCTGCAAATGCTTCTACTCTTTGCGAACCTTTTACTTCATTCCCTTTTACGGAAGATTTTGAAGCAGGCTCTTTACCCAATTGCTGGTCGTACGAAGGTACAAATTGGACTTACGAAAACGGTGGAAATTCCGGAAATCCGTCTTCTGCACATAACGGAAGTTATAATGCATTATTTTATCATGGCTTATACACTCCTGATGTCAGCAAATTAATTACTCAGACACTTAATTTTACAGGATATTCAGATGCTACACTTACATTTTGGCATACTCAGGCACTATGGGATCCCGACCAAGATGAATTAAGAGTTTATTACAAAACAAATGCAACCGGAACGTGGAATGTGTTGGCTACATACACAAATGATATTCCTTCGTGGACACAAGAAACAATTAATCTTCCAAATTTAAGCTCTAATTACTATGTTGCTTTTGAAGCAACCGGACAATATGGATATGGTGTTGCTATTGATGATATAAATATTACAGCGACAGTAGGCAGTACTCCTTTTATTAGTATTTCACCAAGTTCATTAGATTTTGATTCGGTCTTTGTAGGTTCAACTTCTTCGGAACAAACTTATACTGTTGAAGGAGTTGATTTGACTGATAATATCGTAATTACTGCACCTGCAAACTTTGAAATTTCAACAACAAGTGGTTCAGGTTTTGGCAGCTCACTTATACTAACTCAATCAGGTGGCAGCGTTGCAACTACAACTATTTACGTACATTTTGTACCAACAGCTGTTCAGTCTTATTCGGGAAATATTACACACATAAGTACAGGAGCAACTCAAGTTAATGTTGCAGTTTCAGGTAGTGGAATTGCACCACCTACTCCAATAATCACAACATCACTTAGCAGTTTACCAAATTTTGGCGATGTGGTAACAGGAACAACTTCATCGGAACAATCTTATACTGTAGAAGGAAATAATTTAACTGATGACATTTCATTAA
>JAUVJB010000274.1 GCA_030592465.1 Bacteroidota bacterium
GTCATTTGTTGTCATTTGCTTCGCTATCAATGACAATCAATGACTACTAATGACAATTAATGGTTAGATGTTAAAATTATAATTGTTTTATAGTATATAAATTAGCTCAAATTATTACGAAGCAGAGTATAGTATTAATTACTCAACATCTTGTTTTCGTTTTATGATAAAACCACTTCCTGAAAAAATTCTATTAGTAATTTCCGGACTACCTTTATAATAAACATTACCGTCACCTGTAACAATCATATCAAGCTTATCAACGACATTTATTTTAACCTGAGAATATCCGCTGGCTTTAAGCTTGCAAATTTTTGTTTGCAAGTCAAAAGAGTTTAATTCAGCATCGTCGGCAACTCTAATATCAAAAAAATCAGCATTACCGCTAATATTAGCAATTCCTGCATCAGTAATATCACATTCCATTTTTTTTGCTAAGACATTAAGTGTTAAGTTCGATTCTCCACTCAAATAAATCTCTAAATTATCGGTAGTTATTGCAGAGCTAACCGTAACATTATTTGCTCCAAGAATAATTAAACTGTTTAGTTCTTTTATGGTAATATATACATTTAATGTTTTTAATCGTTTGATATTGCCGGTTATTTGAATATTAAGGATACCTTTTCTGACATCAGAAATAATATATTGCTGAATATTGTCATCTGTTTCAATCTTTAATTCTTCTTTATCACCTTGTGAAATATAAACATCAAAAACTCCGCTTATTGTTATTCCTGAAAATCCTGAAACATCCCGCTCCTTTGTAACAATGTTGTTATTACCTCTTATAGTTTGAGATACTAAATTATTATTGATAAATATAAAAATAACTATAAAAGTTAATACCTTAAATTTGTTTTTTGTTGAAATATTCATATTAAATAATTGATATTTAATTAATTATATATTTTTACTTTAAAATATAGAATTTTCTCAATTCAAATTTACTATTTTAGTTGTTTATAACAAATTAATTTTGAATATTTCTATATATAAACAACTTACTATCAGATAAATTATCTTCATATAAAATATCACAATTAATAACAGGAGCTTTTATACCCTTATGAAAAAATTTATTGCCGACAAACACTCTTGCTTCATCCCATATATTTTGATTTACAAAACTCATAATTAATTTTTCACCCCCTTCAATAATTATTGACTGCACTTTAATTTGATAGAGATAATCTAAAATCTGCCGAATAATATTATTACTGAAATTAATCTTTATATAATCAATATTTTTTACCGACTTTTTATCTTTTTCAGTAAAGACAATTGTATGAATTGTCTTATCGAAAAAATTAAGATTTTCACTTAATCTTAATTGTCTGTCTAGAACAATCCTTATTGGATTTGTGCCTGTCCAATCTCTTACATTCAATTTCGGATTGTCTTTTTCTGCAGTGTTAGTGCCAACCATAATTGCCGTTTCCAGACTTCTCCATTTATGTACTAATATTCTTGAATATTCATTCGTTATCCATGTCGGCTCTATCTGATTATCTGCTGTTCTGATTACATCGATAAATCCATCTAATGTTTGTGCCCACTTCAAGATTATATACGGACGTTTATTTTCGTTAAAAGTAAAAAATCGTTTATTTAGTTCGCGACTTTCTTTTTCAAGCACACCAACTGTTACATCACATCCTGCTTGTATGAATTTTTTTATTCCTCTGCCCGATACCTGCGAAAAACTATCGACACAGCCAACAACAACTCTCGGAATTTTTTTGCTGATAATTAAATCAGTACAGGGTGGTGTTTTGCCATAATGAGAGCAAGGCTCTAAACTCACATATATAGTTGAATTTTTTAACAATTCGTGATTAGTAACTGAATTTATTGCATTAACTTCTGCATGAGCTTCACCAAATTTGCGATGATAACCTTCACCGATAATTTTCCCGTCACAAGCTATTACACATCCTACCATTGGGTTAGGTGCAACGCTTGCAATACCCAATTTGGCTAAATCGAGACATCGCGACATAAATATTTTATCAATATTTTTTGTTTTCATAAATCTATATCTTTATTTTTGAAGAATGAGTAACTCTGACACCAAACAAATTAACAATCTTAACGATGCTTTAATTTATATTAAAAAAGAATTAAACAATTTGTATGACAAGCCTGAAATACAGAGTTTTATAAACATCATTTTTCAACATTTATTAAATTTCTCAAAAATTGACATTCTGTTAAAAACCGATACTAAGTTAACAAATTCAACAATCATAAAAATAATAAAAATTATAGAACAATTAAAAAAGTACAAACCTATACAATATATTTTGGGTGAAACAGAATTTTACGAACTTAAATTTATTGTTACTCCTAAAGTATTAATTCCACGCCCTGAAACCGAAGAACTGGTTAAATGGATAATTGATGATGCAAATACAAAACAAAATATAAATATTCTTGATATAGGAACAGGCAGCGGGTGCATTGCCGTTGCACTTGTTAGAAACTTAGACAACTCTAAAGTATTTGCCATTGAAAAAAATAAAGATGCTTTAAATATTGCAAGACAAAACGCTAAACTTAATAATGTTAATATTAATTTTTTTAATGATGATATTCTAAACTGTAAAAAAACTAATTTCAACAATACATTTGATATTATTGTCAGTAACCCACCTTATGTCAGAGAATTAGAAAAACAATTTATGAACAAAAATGTTTTAAATTATGAGCCACACTCTGCTCTATTTGTATATGATAATAATGCTTTAATTTTTTATGATGCTATTGCCGATTTTGCTATTAAACATTTAAAAAAAACAGGCAAACTATATTTTGAAATAAACGAATATTTACCTAATCAACTTGCTGATTTATTGCGTAAAAAAGGATTTAAAAATATTGTTGTAAAAAAAGATATTAATGATAAAAACAGAATGATAAGAACGGAATTGTGAAAAATTAATAATTATGAATTATAAAAATTTCAACCTTATGAACTTTTTGGTTTGGTTTTGGTTTTCACGCAAAGACGCACAGCAGTGCGTCTCTATTAAAAATTAAACATTAAACTTAAAACTTTACTATTTATGTCATATCAAAAAAAAAATATTTCTGAAGAAGATGGCTTAAAAAGAGCAGAACTCATTTGCAGTAAACAAGAAAAATGCAAATATGATATTAAAAAAAAGTTATTAGAATGGGGAATTAAAACTAACTCAATAAATAAAATTATAAATAGTCTGGAAAAAAATAAATTTATTGACGAAAAACGCTATTCATCATTCTTTGCAAGAGATAAATTTCGTTTTAACAAATGGGGTAAAATAAAAATAATTTTTATTTTACGACAAAAGAACATACCTGATAAATATATTTTCTCGGCACTAAATGAGATTGACGATAAAGAATATTTTAAGACGTTAGAAAAAGAAATTTTAAAAAAACAAAAGTCTATTCAATACACAAACAATTATGAAATGAAAGGAAAATTATTAAAATTTGCGGAAAGCAGAGGATTTGAAAAAAATTTAATTTTTAAAATAATCAGCAATTCCGCAAGATAATATAACAATCCTAAATCCTTTGTATATAAAGGATATTATAAAAGTTGCAAAAAAATATTTTTCGTGCTATTTTTGTAAAATAAATTGAAACACCTGAATTTAACGTA
>JAUVJB010000059.1 GCA_030592465.1 Bacteroidota bacterium
CGGTTGTAGGTTGTTTATCTTGTCCGAGAGAACCAAAAGCAGAACCTTTATGATTGGCAATTTTTTCCAAGTCAAGAACTTGCTCCCCCAACTCTTGCATAGCATGTAAAATATCACTCTTTCCGCTTCCTGTCATACCTCCCATGATAATTATTTTAGCTTGTCTTGAAAAATATTCTCTAATAAATTTTCTATACGCTTTATATCCGTCAATTAAAATATGAGTATTAATTCCTGCAACATCAAACAACCAAGCAAGACTGCTGCTTCGCATTCCACCACGCCAGCAATAAATCATAACTTCATTATGCTTTGCTATTTTTTTGGCTTGTTTTACATAATTAGTCAATTTTGGTCCAACAATTTCCAAACCTGACATTATTGCAGCATCTCTATTAATTTTATGATATTTTGTTCCAACAACAGCTCTTTCGTCATCATCAAACAAAGGAATATTAACCGCATTTGGGACATGCCCTTGCTCAAACTCTTTAGGCGAGCGCACATCAATTATTGGCAGATTGTTAATGTTTTTAATAAAACTTTGAATATCAATCCGTTCAATCATATTTTTTTAATTTGCGTTTCGGAGAGCTCAGCCGAGCCGTGATTATATTTTGCATAATATGATTTGTTGTTTTTTGTCATTTGTTGTCATTCGCTTCGCTGTCATTTAACTTCGCCTTCATTTAGTTTTATTAACAATTAATGTCCGCCAGCTGGCGGATAAAATTATAACTGTATAGTTAATCTTCCAAGAAATTACCAAGAATTGAGCTTGCTCCTTTGGTTTTGTTGCTGCTTCGTGGTGCAATAGCCTGAATAAGTTTACGAATTGGCATTGATTGCAACCACACTTTACCCGTGCCTTGAAGTGTAGCAAGAAAAATTCCTTCACCTCCAAAGACCATTGTTTTTAATCCACCTGCTTTTTTAACATCAAAATTAATTGTTTCTTCAAAAGCAACAACACATCCTGTATCAACCCTTAAAGTCTCGTTATTGAGTTGTTTCTCAACAATTGTACCGCCGGCATGAACAAAAGCCATACCATCGCCTTGAAGTTTTTCCAATATAAAACCTTCGCCTCCAACGAATCCTGCACCAAATTTTCGATTAAAAAATATTGAGACTTTAGTTCCTAATGCAGCACAAAGAAACCCGTCTTTTTGAACAATTAATGAACCATTAGATTTCATTAAATCAACAGCCATTATTGTTCCGGGATATGGTGCTGAGAAAGAAACATGTCGTTTTCCTAAACCATGATTAGTAAAGTGTGTTAAGAAAATAGATTCCCCTGTTAATAATCGTGAGCCTGCAGAAAAAAGTTTACCCATCAACCCTTGATTTGGTTCAGAGCCGTCTCCCATCTTTGTCTGAAATTCAATACTTTCTTCCATGTACATCATAGCTCCGGCTTCTGCTATAACAGTTTCGTTCGGATCTAATTCAATTTCAACTAATTGAATGTCGTTTCCGAGAATTTTGTAGTCAATTTCGTGTGATTTCATTTTTATTTCTATTTAATTTAAACAATTACAAATATAAACATTTTTTTATCCGCTGTTTTGATAAAAATAATAAAGTTATTTTTAAACCCGCATTAATTGAATAAAATAAAAATTGGTATTAATTTTGATAGTATAATAAAAACTCGTAAATTATACGGAATCTAAATTTTTATGTCATGGATAACAACAACAGAACTTTTAGAGAAAATCTTGATAAATTAATTGAGCTATTTAAAAAGATTAAAGAAAAATCAAAAGATAAATATGTTAACGACATGGATAAATCCTTATTAATGAATTTTGATATGCTGATTAACAATTATGAGATGATAAAAAACAATGTGCCTGATGAAGTATTAAATGAAATGGGCGAGCCAATAAAAAAATATATTTCCGAAATAATTGAAAAACTGAAAGAAGAATTAGAAGAAAATTCAAGAGATGACATTGAGACTGTTAATGAAATTATTGAGATTGAAAACAGTGTTGAACAAATTGATGAATTACTAAAAACCCCGAACCTCTCAACCGATAAAATTGATGAATTGCTTGATCAGAGAAAACAAGTTAAAGTTGAAAAAATTGGGGATAAATAATAATATAAAGATACAATCGCATCTGTCAGCAGACGGATAATTGTTTAACAAAAATTGTTCAATTGTTATATTGTTAAATGGTTATTCATCAACAATTGAACAATTTCTTTATTAACTCTGCGAACGTTTACAAAATTCTTATCCTAATAAATAATCTATTTTAATAAAAAAGAAAAATCATCTTTTGAACTTAATTCTTTAGGCAATTGCAATTTTTTAAATATTCGGGCATTTCTTTTACCAATAAGTTCAATTTTTTTATCTTCAACTAACAAAATACAACCTTCGCGTAAACCAACGATATAAATATCGGGATTAACTTCAATAAACTCCTCAATTCTTGCTTCGCGTGTTTCTCCTGCATGACCTTGCGGGTTAGCATCAAGATAATGAGGATTTATCTGAAAAGGAATTAAATTAAAAACATCAAAACCCTTTGGGTCAATTATCGGCATGTCGTTGGTAGTCATAATTGTCGGACAAGCAACATTTGAACCTGCACTCCAACCAATATAAGGTGTTGCATTCAGAACTTTATTTCTAATCGCATTAATCAAATTGTTGTCGTGCAACATTCTTGCCAATTGCCATGTGTTACCGCCGCCAACAACTATTGCCTCTGCATTATTTACTGCTTGCACAGGATCGGAAAAATGATGAATAGAAACAATATCATGCCCCACTTCATTGAAACGATTTTTAACTTTTTGTTCATATTCGTCAAACGAAAATGTAACTGCTGCATAAGGTATAAAAAGACATTTTACAGATTTGCCACCTAAAAATTCTTTAATATTATTTTTAGGATAATCTAAATAACTTTCGCCTGCATTTGTTGAATTGCTTATTAGTAATAGTTTCATGTGTCGGTATTTTTATGATTTATTAATTTAATTATTCGCAATCTGAAAAAAAATCCATCAATAAACAAAAATATAAAGATAATTAACATAAAAAAAATTAAACATCTATATCTTCATATACACACCTTAAAGCTTCTTTTTATTTATTAATTTCAAATCTGCATTGAACAGGATAATGGTCAGAATATTTAATTTTTGAAATATGAAAATTACTTGCTTTAAAAAAATTATCATAAAGTATATAATCTATACGAAAAGCTGATATTTTTCTATTAAAAGTGTTGCCAAAACCATAACCACACTTAATAAAAGCATCGTTAAGATTATTTTTCATTTTATGATAAACATAAGAAACCGGGGTGTCGTTAAAATCACCGCAAACAATAACCGGATATGGTGATTGTTTAATATTATTAGAAATTATTTCTGACTGATTAGCTCTTTCTTTATATGCAATTTGTAATCGTTTTACAATACCTTCTGCTCCTTTCATCTTCTCTTTTTCACGATTTATGTTATTAATAAACATATAATCCTCTTTTTGAAGATGTATTGATTGAAGATGATTGTTATATATTCTTATTGTGTCGTTATTAATTTTTATATCGGTATAAATACAAATATTATTGGTGTTTTTAAATCGAATTTCTCCTTTACCAACTATTGGATATAAAGAGAAAGTAACAATACCGAAATGATAAACACCATGTACATGATAAGTGTAAGCATCATGAAAATTATTTGCTTTTTGAAATTTAACTAAGGTGTCGAGAGTTGAAAAACTATTTGTCTCATCATTATAAAACTCCTGAAAACACAATATATCAGCATCTTGCGATTTAATAAAATCAAACATTTTATTTCGTGTTTTCTTATTATTCGACCAGTTATACAAATCGAACAACCTCACGTTATACGACAATAATTTAAAAGTATTAACATTCAATGTTTGATTTATTGAGCTGTTATCAGGCAAACGAAATTGGACAAAACTGTTAAAAAAATTCCACCCAATTATTATTGTAATTAACGACAAAAGAAAAAGAAGTTTTTTTCTAAAAATCCAATAAATAACAAACACTATATTTATTAATAAAATATATTGATAAAACAAACCGAAAAAAGGCAGAATTGAGTTTTCTTGCGGGCTAATATATGAAGACAGGTATGAGAGTAATAAAAAGACTATTAATAATATATTAACCCAAAACAATATTTTTTTTGTAAATTTTTTCAATGCTAAAATTTAGTAATAAATTCTGTTTAGTAATGTGCTTTGCATAGTTATTTTTGCGTAACAATTAATAATTATTAATCAGATACAATATTAAAAAAAAATTATTTCTTATTACTCATATTAAATAAAATTTCTTTTTCTTTTTTGGTTAAACTATCATAGCCTGATTTTGATATTTTGTCAAGAATTTTATTTATTTCTTCTTGTTTGTGAGCTTTGTCAGAATTATACTCCATGTCTGTTTTAGACTTTTTATACGTTACTTTCATTCTTTTTCGCGGCTTAAAAAATCCAAACAAACTGTCAAGAATATCAGTATAAGCTTTAACAATATCTTTACCTTTTAAGTATTGACTAATAAAAAGATAACCGTAAAGAGCTCCTCCAAGATGAGCAATATTACCTCCCGAATTAGATGATGCTACATTTAATAAAGAAAGCAAAACAGTTACTCCTGCAATATATTTTAGCTTAACACGACCAATAAATAATAAATTTATAGTATAATTAGGCACATAAAATGAAATTGCAACAACAATTGCAAGTATTGATGCCGATGCTCCTAATAATATTGCTTGACCGACAACTAATTTATAAGCAGGGAAAACATTATAAGAAAGAATGAAAAGAAAAGCTCCTGATAAACCACCTAATAGATAAATGCCAATAAGTTTTTTACTATCTAAATATTCTAAAAATATTTTCCCAAACCAATAAAGCCAAAGCATATTAAAAATAATATGCAGAAACCCTTCATGAAGAAACATATATGTAAACACAGTCCACGGGCGAGTAATTAACTGTGACAAATCAGCAGGAAGAGCAAGCCACGAAATTACAATATTAGATATCTCTGGTGAATTAAATAAGAAAGCAAAAATCTCAACAATTGTTATTGACAAAAAAACTCCAATATTAATAAATATCAATTTTGTAAGAGAGTTACCTTGTTTAAAAGATAATTTTATTTCATCAAAAATGTTCATATTCAATAAATTTTTTATGTTGGTCTATTTATAAAAATATATTACAAAATTCAAACCAATAAAAACTTTAATAAAAAGTAGTCTTAGTCCTGTTCCAGTACTTAATTAAAATAAAACCAAAAAGCATACCGCCAAGATGAGCAAAGTGAGCAATATTATCGCCGGGTTGGTTAATTATTCCGGTATATAACTCAATAAGTCCATAACCAATTACAAAATATTTTGCTTTAATCGGTATAGGCGGGATTAACAGCATTAACTGAGAATTTGGGAACAACATTCCGAATGCAAGCAACACACCAAACACAGCACCCGAAGCACCAATTGTCGGTATGTTCATTTTAAACCTAATCAATTCATTTACAAAAACATTAGCTTGTTGAATATAATCAGAACTTGTAGGATTATTATACCAAGCAGCTAATAATTTATCATAAATCTGGTCATAATATTGCGGAAAATGTTCACGAATAAAAACCGCCAAATTGTCAGGACTTGGTGTGTTTGAAAAAGCAATAGCAGCATCTTGTATTGACGAGATACTAATCCAATTAACTAAAGTGTTTAATGCAGCTGCACCTAAACCCGTAACAAAATAATAAATTAAAAAACGTTTACTTCCCCAAACACTTTCAAGCGCCTTACCAAACATCCATAAAGCATACATATTAAAAAAAATATGAGCAATGCCGCCATGCATAAACATGTGTGTTACAAACTGATAAGGTCTGAAATACTCGGAGCCTACATAATGCAAACCAAATATTTGGTTTAAATCAATGCCCATCCCTCTGAAAGCGTAAGTTGCTAAAAAAAACAGAACATTGATTATTATTAAATTTTTAACAACGGGCGGCATATTCATAAAACCGGTTGATTGATATGAATTCATAGTGTCTTAATTTTTAAATCGTTTATCTAATTCTTCTAAATTAATTATGTTAAATACAGATTTGCCGGCAGGCGAATAATTTGGCGTTTTACAAGCAAATAAACTGTCAATTAAATTGCTCATTTCTTCATGTGTTAATGTCTTGCCATAATTTATTGCAGATGCTTTCGCAATTGATCGCACAATATTCTCTCTTACATCGGTTTTTATATCGGTTTTATTGTTCTTGTAATTTTCTATTAAACTCTCAATAAAATTAACAGAATTGACATTCGAAAAATCAGCAGGTGTTCCGTCAACAATAAAAGTATTATCTCCAAATTCGCGAATATCAAACCCCAAAAATTTTATGTCATCAGCAATTTCTTTAAATATTTCTGCATCAGCTGCATTCAAATCAAATGATTCCGGAAAAAATTTTTTTTGTTCTACTCCAATATTATTTTTAAAAACACTCAAAAACTTCTCATATAAAATACGCTCATGTGCTCGTTTTTGGTCAATTATCATTAAACCTGATTTAACAGAAGTTAAAATATATTTGTTCTTTAATTGATAAAAATTCAGATTATTGGTTAATGTATGCTTCTCTGCGAAAGCATCATTTTCATCACTAAATAATTTATTTGAAACTTGCTTATTTTCCTCATTCTCAAAACCTGAATATAACTGTTCCCAATTATCAGGAATTTTTTTATTATGGTTGTAATAGTTTCCTTTTTTATTTTCATTAAAAGGATTATAATCTGGGTCAAGGGGCACTGAAGGCGTTTTCACATCACTGTCTTTTGAAAAAGGAGGTATGTCAATTCTATTATCAACATCAATACTAAAATCAATTGAAGGAACAATATTGTATTTGCCGAGACTTTCTTTTATCGATGCGTGTATTATTTGCCATATACCTAATTCGTCATCAAATTTTATTTCTGTTTTTGTTGGATGAATATTTATATCAATAGACTTTGGGTCAACATCAAAATAAATAAAAAATGAAGGAATAGAATCGTGGGGTAAGATTTTCTCATACGATTTTAAAACAGCCCTGTAAAAATATGGATGCCTCATATATCGATTATTAACAAAGAAAAACTGTTCGCCTGATTTTTTCTTGGCATATTCAGGTTTACCGATAAATCCTTTGATTTTAATTATGCTTGTATTTGTATTAAGATTTATAAGATTTTTATTGAGATTTTTCCCAAAGATATTAATTATACGTTGATGTAAATTTGAAGCAGGGAGATTATAAACCTCAACATCATTATGAATTAAAATAAATGATATATCAGGGTTGGGAAGCGCTACTCTTTGCACTTCATTAACAATATGACGGAATTCTGTTGCGTTTGTTTTTAAAAATTTTCGGCGGGCAGGAACGTTAAAAAATAAATTCTTAATTAAAAAATTACTTCCGTTTGGACAGCTTAACGGTTCTTGTTTAACAAGCTCAGAGCCGGAAATATTAATAAATATTCCGAGTTCGTCCTCTATGCGTTTTGTCTTAAGCTCAACATTAGCTATAGCGGCAACTGATGCAAGAGCTTCGCCGCGAAAACCCATTGTGCGAATAGCAAACAAATCATTTGCTGTTTTAATTTTAGAAGTAGCATGGCGCTCAAAAGACAATCGAGCATCAGTCTCTGACATACCACATCCGTTATCAATAACTTGAACTAACGTTTTGCCTGCATCCTTAATTACTATTTTAATAACTGAAGCACCCGCATCAATAGCATTTTCAACTAATTCTTTAACAACAGAAGCCGGTCGTTGAATTACTTCACCGGCAGCAATCTGATTCGCAACCGAATCGGGTAATAAATGAATAATATCTGACATTAAAAATTTTAAATTTTAGTTCGTCAACTGACGAATTAGATTCACCCTGTGAACCTATATTGAATAATCCCAATTGTTAGAAATTAAATCTAAATTCTTAAGACATAAATTTCAAATTGGCAAAATTTGACTTTATGTATGCACACTATATAATTAATGTAGCAATAAATAAAACAATAAAATTAAGATTATAAAAATAACAAGCACCCTAATATTAGATTTTCTTTTTTCACGACTTTTTAATCGTAAATTTCTTCGCATTTGCCCTCTAATATTACTAATATGAGCGGCTCTTTCATCGCCTTCCATTCCTTCAAGTTCTAATTCTTGTTTAATCCTTTTAATTCGTTGTTCACGTTTATCTTTCTCCTCATCATAATAAATAGGATTATATTTAAAATTTTCGTGTTTTGGCAACTGAAAAAAACTGCGTATTCCCATGACTATTATTTATTTTTTCTTCGCAAAGTTATTGATATTTTCCTTTTTTATATAATTTCTTATCAATTTTTATACCAAAGTTGTTAGGGTACAAGCTATAAGTTTATAGCGACTTTGTATAACCCGAAAAAATCATAATTTTTCTGCTATTAAAAAATACCAATTCTAATAATTCGGAATTTTAATTATTATGATAATAAATAAAATGCATCATCTGAATTTTTTAGTGCAATTTTTAGAGGTATGAGAAATGTGAAATTTTTCCTATATATGTTTGCAAGAAAACGTCAATAACTGCGTTATACTCGTCTTAAAAATCAGTCATTTACTTTAGTAAACTCCTGATTTTTATCCGCCAGCTGGCGGATCGCAAGCCTTGTTCTTGACGTTTTCTTATCAAACACTTATATTTCTATGAGTTTTCGTTCAAGCACTATATAGATTACAAAAATTATATGCTTAATTTTTTTAAATTAATACTTTTTGCGTTTGCTCCCATTTTATTATACTGAAAGCAGCAATAAATAATATAAAAATGAGTCCATCTATATTAAAACAAGAATTGATTCCGATGCTTCGGGATTTAAAAAAGTGATATTAATTTATGATGAAAAAAACAGCAGGAACAAAGATAAGTCACAGAAATACAGTGCAGAAACAACTTTGTGATATTTTTAAACTTGATACACTAAAAAATGATTTAACCATACACAAAATATGGTCGTAAAACATTATTCTATAAGTAGTTATCAAACATAAATTTTATACTATAGAAAAGTCAAGTTAAAAAACATTTCCTATTGATTCTATTTTCTTTTCATTAAGAATTCTTATTTTTCTCCCATCAAGTTCAATTATTTTTTCAGATTTAAACTCTGATAATAGGCGAATTACAGATTCTGTTGCAGTGCCAACCAAGTTTGCTATTTCTTCGCGAGTAAGTGATATTTGCAGAATGTTATTCTCATCAACACCAAAAATGTCTTTTAACATTAATAATACCTCCGCCAATCGTTCACGAACAGATTTTTGTGCTATATCTGTTATAAATTTATTTGCATTACCAAGCTCATTGCATGCAAGTTGCATAATCTTTATTGAAAACTTAGAATTAGTTTTAACTAAGTTGATGAAAACATCAGCAGGAATAAAACATAAAACAGCATCTTCAATAACTTGGGCTGTAGTGCAAGCAACTTCTTTACTCAATACCGAACGATAACCAATGATATCTCCTTTTTGTGCAAATGCAACAATTTGTCCTTTCCCTTCAATACCCGTTTTATATAATTTAAGAATTCCTTTACTTATACAAAATAAACCGGGCATTCTATTACCTTCGTGATATACAATATCTCCACGTTTATATGAATTACAATTTTTTTCAAGCGACAATAAAGTCAGTTCGTATTCAGTTAAATTTTTAAAAATAGAATCATCTGTTAAAATACATTCTGAACAATTTGGTATTCGTTTTAAATTTCCCATTAAATATCTTTAACTTTTATTTATAAAGTACTTCAAACAATTAAACAAATATAATATAAATAAATAGTACAGCAAAAAAATACATAACATCATATTGATCAGTCAAATACAAAAATTTCGTATTCTTTTTTTTATTGATAAATTGTTGTCTCACAATTAGTATTTTGAAAATTTAACATTAAAATAATTCTAAAACACACACAAACCTTTAATTTATTATTTATTTTAGTAAAAATAATGATTCTATTTATATATTTGCATATATAAATATTTTTTTTTGTTATGAAGGAAAAAATTACTGTTTCATGGACAGAAGATATGGCTTTTGAAACCGAATTAAATGGTCATAAATTAATAATTGATGCTGACGATAAAGTTGGCGGAAAAGATAAAGGTCCTCGTCCTAAACCATTAATGATGCTTTCTTTGGCAGGATGCGCGGGTATGGATGTTATCTCAATTTTAAAAAAAATGAGAGTTGATGTTGATAGTTTTAATGTTAAAGTTGAAGGCGATTTAACCGAAGAACATCCAAAACATTATAATAAAATGCACTTAATTTATGAATTCACAGGCAAAAATCTACCTTACGACAAATTAGAAAAAGCAGTAAACCTTTCTCAAGACCGATATTGCGGTGTAAGTGCAATATATAGCAAAGCCATGGAACTAACTTCTGAAATAAAAATTATTGAAAAATAATTTTCAAAATCTTTGAGATTTAGAAAATTTCTTTTGATTGGTTTCGTAAATCATTGCAAACGAAATACAGCACAAGCGAGATACTTGCGCTAGTAGCCGATGCTATTACAATAAATTAACCTGCATCAATTGTAGCTTCTCCTGAAAAAACAGGAAAAACAATTTTTATTCCCGTAAACTTATGTTTCCACGATTCAAACCCTGTGAATATTTCGACATTAAACAATAAAAACACTTGATTTAGTCCATATCCTGCTTCAAAATAATCTTTATTATCTGCTGTTTTCAAATAGTTAAAATAAACATTCTCTCTTATTAATGATTTATTAAATATGGGCAGGCGTTTAATAATCATTCTATCATTATCGTATTTAACATGTCCTTCAACAAAATATTTATTTGTATTATGTGAATAATAATTTAACAAACGGAAAGCTGTAAAATTTGAATTTGCAGAAAGAAATGAAGGATGAACCTGAAAATTTTTATAATCGGCAAAATACATATTGTGTTTATTTAGAAACATACCTGAACTAAAATCATATTGTAAATATCCAAGAAATCCTATTCTTATATCTTGATATATTGATGCTTGCAAAAATTGAAATGAAGAACTTGAATTAAAAAAATTATTTATGCCTTGCTTATACTCAACTCCAAATCTGGGATATTTTGAATAGAACATTATTTTAACTTTATCTTTTACCATATAGTAATATCTCGGGGTGTAATTAATTTTAGCATCAAAAATAAAAGTTGATTGTGTTGCAAAAGCATTGGCATTGACAAAATCATTATCCGGAATATTGCTTGTAAAAGTTGTATCAAAAGGATTTGTAAAATAAAAATCTGTGTTATTTTTTAGTTGTTTTCTATAGTCATATTCCACTCCGGTTGTGAGCGTTAATCCGTTGACTATATCAAATTTATGCTCAAGTTTAATAAAATCTTTCTCATACAATTTTACATAATTTTGTTTTAACATAAGTGTTGTAATCATATTCACTGAAGGAAGCATGCTGTTACTCCCATTGAAATCAGATGTTTTCATTCCTCCTGAAACATTTATATAAGCGCGTTTCATTGAATTATATCTATAACTAAAAACGCCCGATGAAAGCAGTTTGTTTCTTTCTGTTGAATATGAAAAATTTTGTCTTATTGATATATTCTTTCCCTTTTTATATTTCTTTTGAAACGAAAATTGTTTTTTAAACAGCAATCCCTCAACCGTATTGTATGAAAAACTATTAAACCCAAGCAATGCACTCGTATAAAATTTTGCATCAGCATCATCGTAAATATAAGTATTGCCAAAAATTATATGCCTGAACCTAAATCGGTTTTTTGCCTTTTTAACAGAATCTTTATAGTGTGGATTATTCATTAGCACTGCAATGGAATCATTGTTATGATAGCTGTTTTTTTCAGATTTGGTAAGAGTAACAGGTCTTATTGAATCCCAAAAAGTCAGGCTTCTGTTTTTAGCATTGTCTAAAATTTTATAATTTTCTTTTATTTCCAATGGTCTTAGTTTAGCCGATGACTTTGCGTCTCTTTCCATTATTCGCTTTAATTTGCGGACATCTCTATTTTTTAAATCTTGTTTTTCAATAATTTTATTGACTGCCTTTTTACTTGCATTTTGTTTCTCCGAAATTATTTTTCTTACACTCTCATCTTCTTTTTTCGATTTAATTATCCGATTACGGATTTGAGCCATTATTGTATTGTCAATATCCTTATTTAGATTAATATTCTTATAATCTACTGATGCAACATATTTATAATCTAATTTAACACCCATAACACCCACATTAGCATCAAAATTAAAGCTTATAGGCATCCAGACATCTTTTTTAACGGGCGCATAAAGTTGTTTAATTATTACTGAAAACATTTTTTGTTCAAGCAAAAGATCAACACTATGAATATTCCAATAATCATCAGCAATATAAATGTACCCTGAAAATAAATCATATCCTTTTCGTCGTGGTATTACTTTAATTTTATTTATTTCCCTTCCTTGGTCAGAGAAGGTGTTTTCTAATCGAAATTTATAAACGGAAAAAGCTCTTTTATCTAAAGGAGAGATTGGCGTTTTCATTTCATTATACAAACTTAGAGTAATATAATCCATTGGTTCAACATCTGAATTCTTAAAAGAACTCTTCATTGCCACAACTTTTTTTCGTATACCATTTGGTATATCATAATGAATATCAGTAATGTTTTCAAGCGTATATGATTTTCCCTCTTCAAGTCCTTCCTTTCTCAAGGTTTTCTTTAACAAAAAAGGTATGTTGTTAAAAAATGCAGTACCTTTCAAATAAACCCTGCAATCGTATGATGAAAACTGATGAAGATAATACCGGCTCATCGCCATTGCCTTTCTCATAATATAATAAGCGGGATCTTCTCTTTTTGCTGTTACTCTGATATCGGGAATACGAAAACTTTGCGGGTTTAAAATAATGTCAATTGTAATAAATTTATCGGCAAATATCTCGACCTTTTTTGTTTGTGTTTTATACGATAAGTGTTTAATAATGACGTTGTAATTTCCTGCTGGCAATTTAAAACTATAACATCCATTAATATTTGTTGTTGTGCCTTTTGCTAACTCCTGAACAAAAACAACAACAAAAGCAACCGGTTTGCTCGCTTCGTCTTTTACAACACCTTTAAAACCTTGGCTTGTAACTTTATTACTAGATTCTTTTACTTGTGAATAAACACTTGTTGTAATAAGAATATTTATCAATAATAAAATAACAAAAATCTTATTTAACATTTGTTTCAAGTCATTTATCTTCACCATAATACAATTAATTGCATTAAGAATATTAAAAAAATATTTGTTGTAAGTGAAACGAACAACTTATAAAAATGTTACTTCTATCTAAATTTATTCGTCTTTAATATAGCCAAGCACAGCATTAGAAACAGCTCTAGGCTCAGGCGATAACGAATAAATATTGCTCTCATAATTGTGATTATAAGGAGATATATTTAATGTTTTGTCATCAACAACTAAAGTACTGCTTCCTC
>JAUVJB010000200.1 GCA_030592465.1 Bacteroidota bacterium
GAGTTGATATTCAGGGATATATTGCTTTAATAGAAAAACGAATGTTTAGCGAAGCTATTGCTTTAATTAAAGAAAACAACCCTTTGCCTGCAATTTGCGGTAGAGTATGTGTAAGACCTTGCGAAGCTGCTTGTCGCAGAAATTTATTAGACGAAGGTACCGGTGTTGGCATTGACTATATGAAGCGTTTTGCCGCTGATTATGACCTAAAGTCAGATACAAGATATATTCCTGAAATAAAAGAGCCTACAGGCAAAAAAATTGCTGTTATTGGTGCCGGTCCCGGAGGTGTATCTTCTGCTTTCTTTTTACAAAAAGAAGGTCATCATTGCGATGTTTTTGAGGCAAATCCTAATGCCGGAGGTTGGCTGCGATATGGTATTCCCGAATATCGTTTACCCAACGATCTTTTACAAAAAGAAATTGACGAAATAACTGACTTGGGAGCAAATATTTTTTGCAATAAGAAACTTGGCGAAAATATCAGTTATAAAAAATTAAAAATTAATTACGATGCAATAATTTTAACTATCGGCTCACAAAAAGGCTCATCAATTGGTTGTGAAGGCGACGATGCTGAAAATGTATTTTCAGGCATCGATTTTTTAAGAAACATGGAGGTAACAGGCAAAAAAGCTGACTTTTCAGGCAAAAAAGTTGCTGTTGTCGGTGGTGGTAATACTGCTATGGATTGTTGCAGAACTTCTGTTCGTTGCGGTGCTGAAAAAACTTATATTATTTATCGTCGAACAGAAAAGGAAATGCCTGCCAATCCTATTGAGATACATGAATCAAAACTTGAAGGCGTTGAATACTTATTCTTAACAAATCCTAAAAATGTTAATAAAGATGAGAATGGTGCTTTAAAATCAATAACTTGTCTAAAAATGAAATTGGGAGAACCTGATGCATCAGGACGACGAAGACCTATGCCTATTGAAAACTCCGAATTTGAACTCGAACTTGACTATATTCTCGCTGCAATCGGACAAAGAACAGATGTTGATTTTATTGACGATATAAATAATAATTCAGACAATGAGCAGCTTAAACTTGACAGAAGAGGAAATATTTCTGCTAATCCCGAAACTCTTCAAACAGATATTGAATCAATTTTTGCTGCCGGTGACGGCGTAACAGGTCCTGCAACAATTATTGAGGCAATTGCTCAAGCTAAAACAGCTTCGCGAACTTGTCATCAATATGTGATGGGGTTGCCAATGACACCTCCAAAAAAGGAATTCGTCAGCAAAAAAGATAATTTTAAACAACAAACAGCTGAAGATTATCTTAATAGATTTGAAAAACAAAAACGTGAAGAGATGCTTACTCTTGCACCTGACAATCGTATTAATTTTAAGGAAGTAGAGTTAGGTTATGATAATGCTGATGTTGCTGTTCACGAAGCACAACGATGTTTTGAATGTGGTTGTTCCGAATATAATACTTGCGATTTAAGAAAATACGCTACTGAATATGATGTTGACCAAACAAAATTTGCAGGTTCTTTCAACGAATATAATGTTGATTTTTCTCATCCGTTTATTGAAATTGATAATAACAAATGCATCTTATGTTCTCGCTGTATAAGAACTTGCAGCGATATAGTCGGAGCTAATGCTATTGGTCTGATTAACAGGGGTTTCGATACTTATGTAGCCCCAAGTATGGGTAATGCTTTAACCGACACAGATTGTGAATCGTGCGGTTTATGTATTGACGCTTGTCCTACAGGAGCTATTACCGAAAATGTGCCATTTAAACCCGGACCTTTAAAACTTAGCGATTTAGACACTATTTGTAACTATTGCTCTGTGGGTTGCTCAATTTCCGTTAAACATAATAATGGATTTGTAATGCAAGTTACAGGTCGTAAAGGATTAATAAATAATGATGAGACTATTTGTAAATATCCAAAATTCGGTTATCATTATCTTAATTCAAAAAATAGAATTACCAAGCCTTTGGTTAAAATTAACAATGAATATAAAGAGATAAATTTTAACGAAGCTTATGACATAATCAGAAATAAAATCAATAAAGTTTCTTCTGATGAAAATTCTTTCTTTGCAGGAGCTCGTCTTTCTAACGAAGAGATGTATCTAATTCAAAAATTTGCCCGTGCTGTGGTTAAAACAAACAATGTTGACAGTTTTCATTATTTAGACAGAGGAACAGGTTATTTTAACAACTCAATGGCTAATGTTAATTTTGAACAAATAAAACAAGCAAGCAAAATTTATTTAATTGGTTCTGAAATTAATAAAGACAATGCTGTTGTAGGTTTTATGATTAACAATGCAAAAGTTAAAAAAAATATACCTGTTGAGTTAGTTACAATTCACGAAGACAGCAGCATGAAACATAAAGTAAGCGAAGTTTGTCAAATAAAATCGTATTATCATTTTATTAAAGCTGTTAATCATTATCTAATTTCAAACAATATGCATAATCAATTGTTTGTTAATGATTTATGTGAAGATTACGAAGCATATAAAACACAGTTGTTAAAAGAAGATTTTGACGCTCTCGTTACTGCTTCAGGGGTTTGTTGTAAAGATAAAATAGTTGAGTTTGCAAATGATTATAATAATCAGATTAATGCGATAATTGTATTTTCCGAAAAAGAAATATCATCAAATGCAAGCGTTGAGTTATTTAATCTTTCGATGATTACCGGTAAATTAGGCAAAACTGCAAGCGGATTGATTTCTTTAAAAGAAAAAAATAATTCACAAGGATTAATCGACATGGGTATTAACCCAAATATTGGAGTTGGTTATCAAAAAATATCTGAACAATCGTTAATAAACAAAGAAAAAGAAAGTTGGCATGTCAGCGAGTTGCCTTCAAACTCACTCAACCAAAAAGAATTGCTTGAAAGCGGAAAAATAAAAAATCTATTTATCTTTGGTGAAGACCCTGTTGGTTGTTCGTTGGATAAAAAAACAGCTGCCAACCTGTTATCAAAATCTGATTTTATTATGGTTAGCGACTATTTTATGAGTGAGACGGCAAAACTGGCAGATTTAATTTTACCTACATCATTCACTATTGAAACTGAAGGAAGTTTTACTAATACACAAAAATCTATTCAACAGTTTACAAAACAAATTGATTCTAAAATTGAAAAATCATCATTAGAACAATTATCTGATTTACTCAATAAATTCGGATTTGAGCAATCTGCATCAGCCAATAATATTATGATGGAGACCGTTTCGTTATTCCCTGATAAAGAAGAAAAAATCAATTACAAATTTAAAGCAACCGATAATGATAACTTTAACAGGATGTTTGATTATGGTTGTGATGTTTTAAATAAAAAATTTACTGATGGTTTTAACAAAGCTTTTGAGGAATAACATAAAAACATAAACTCACTTTTTTTAAAGCTCGCAGATGTAACCCTACACTGCGAGCTTTTTATTATTAACCTGAGTTCGATTATTAATTAACTAAAAATAAGTTAATTAAATGCGTTCAGTAAATTTAGAATTTCATAGAGGGGAATAATAAAATTAGCCCTTGATTTTAGAGACTGTGTGAAAACATAAAATAATTAAAAATATCAGATTAGCACCATCCGTTAGCTGACGGATGGTGTATTAAATCAGTAAATTATTTTGGAAGTCGGCTTAAAGCCGACTTTAAAGAACTGTATTTGAATTTTAACCACCACAATAAATTGTGGTGCTAATCTGATATGTTATTAATCAAAATTTTATGCTTAACTAAATGACATTGGTGTAACATACACTGCGGGCTTTTTTTATTACAAAAAAATATTCCCCTGAAGAACATCCAAATAATTCTGCCATAAATAAATTTACCATAATTGATAAAACCGTATTTTTAAAAATTAAAAAGATAAAAATAATTTGTTTGTACTTCCCAAATTTATAAATTTACCAAAGTAAAATAAACTGTATCAATTAAAAAAGTATTTTTTGCTATACCTTTGTTATAACAAAAAAAAATTCTACAGCTTTTGAGTACATGTCGCTAATAAAACGACTGTAAATTCGTATTACTAAATTATTATAATGTAAATAAACGGAATTGCCCGGTTTATATAAATGTGATACAGAATAGATGTGGATATTTTTTTAGAGTAGAAACAGTTTATGTGTCATATTTACACGTTAGCATCCATTTTGAAAAAACGTTCATGCATATAAATAAAATACAATAAATGAATACTTGGGATTTGAAAAAGGTTGAACATGATTTAGAAAAAGCTTTCAAAAATAATTCAGAAGTTCAACTCTTAGATATTCTGAAAAAAAATTCCTTCTTGTTTTATCATTTATATTCAAGAAAAAAAGGTATTCAACCGAATTTTGCAGAACTGTCATTTGCGGATGAAATGAGATGTGATTTTGCTTGGTTAAATGATAATTCTGATGGGCCAGAATGGGTTCTAATTGAAATTGAAAAACCAAAAATGAGATTATTTAATAAAAATGGAGACCCATCAGCAGAATTAAATCATGCAATAGAACAAGTAAAATCTTGGGATAGATATTTTAAAGATAATCATGGGGAAAAGAAAAGGATTTTTGGTGCCGTTTCAAGATTTAGATTTATCCTAGTAGCAGGAACAAGAGAAGATTGGCAACAGGAACAGGCAATAAAATGGAGAGCTTATCATAATGAAGAGAACAAAATAGAGATTAGAAGTTGTGACATTTTTGTTGATTCATTGAAATTTGCTCAAAATCATTTTGGAGATTTGTGGAGTTTTGAGGAAAATCCAAAATCATTTAAGCATTCTGAATTAAAAGGGTATTGGGGAAAATATGAGTATATGGATTTGTGGAGAAAAGTATTATAAGCAAAAACTAAAAAGGATATATGAAATGGCAAAAAAGATTTTCTCAGGTAATGAAGATATAAACAAAACAGCTTTTTTAAATTGGCGTACTGAAAAGCATGAAAATATTGGAAATATGATTGCTTTAGCTGAAGGGTTTCTATCTTCAGCAATTGAACTTGCAAAAGACTGTATAAATAATAATTCGGATAAGAAGGCGGATATGCTAATATTCCCAATACTTACTAACGCAAATCATGGAATTGAATTATATCTAAAATCTTTAATTTGGACACTAAATAAATTAACAAATTCTAAGTTCAAAATTGAGGGAAGTCACAATATTCAGCAGATGTTTCAAACAGTTAGGGCAAAAATAAAAAATTATAAAGATGACGAATGGTTAAAACATTTTGATGAGCAAAATATTGACCTTGCTGAGTATATTGATGAATTATTTTCTTTAATTTTTGGAGATGGGGAAAAAGATAATATGGATTTTTCTAGGTATCCGATTACAAATAAATATGAGAATCACTTCTACGTTGATAGTTTAGATAATGTGAAAATTGATTTGGAAAATTTTGTGGAAAGATTCGAACAAATAATGGAAGTGTTGGACGAAAGAACATCTTATTTCTTTTATGAAGAATTAAAAGGAGAATGGTAATAAAAACGGATGCTAACACGCAATATAGCAAAAAGCGGTAATGTGCTAATTTGAAGCGATTTAACCCGTTCAAACTTCATTTTAGTTTGATAGGAAATTGTTCGCAATCCGCTTCATGCCATATTGCCATCGTTTCTGCATAACACCCTCTTTCCTAATCAAACTTAATAATTGAAATTCGTTTTTTACCATCCATAACAACAGAAATTGGTTTCTCAAAACGAACA
>JAUVJB010000109.1 GCA_030592465.1 Bacteroidota bacterium
AAGTATATCGCATAATGGCGTTTGTTTAACTGTTGTTAAAAAAGACGACAAAACATATACGGTTACAGCCATGAAAGAGACTTTGATAAAATCGAATTTGGGTTTATTAAAAGTTGGTAACGACGTTAATGTTGAACGCAGCATGAGATCTGATGGTAGATTAGACGGACACATTGTACAGGGTCATGTTGACCAAACGGCTGTGTGCACAAAGGTTGAAGAAGCACAAGGAAGCTGGTATTATACTTTTGAATATGACCCAAGCAAAGGCAATATCACTGTTGAAAAAGGTTCAATCTCAGTTAATGGTGTGAGTTTAACTGTTGTTAATTCTAAAGAAAAATCATTTCAAGTAGCTATTATCCCGTTTACTTATGAACTTACAAATTTTCATGATTTTAAAGAAGGAACAATAGTTAATCTGGAGTTTGATATTCTTGGAAAATATATTGCCAAAATTATTAAACAGCAACTTGGGAAATAGGCTTTGTTTGGAAACTCTAAAGTTATTGATATTATTAACATTAAACCTTTACCCTTAATGTACACTAATTATAAATATTGTAACAGCTTAACTCAGTTTTCAAGGCTTAAAACGCATGTTGTAAATATCGGGAATATTCCTATCGGTGGTAATAATCCTATTCGCATTCAATCAATGACAAATACCGAAACTCTTGATACAGAGGCAACTGTAAATCAGTCAATTGGGATAATTAAAGCTGGAGCTGATTATGTACGTTTTACTGCGTGCGGAACAAGAGATGCAGAGAATTTAATAAACATAAAAAATGAGCTTGTTAAAAAAGGTTATAATACTCCATTAATTGCTGATGTGCATTTCAACCCGAAAGCTGCTGATATTGCTGCAACAGCTTTAGAAAAAGTGCGTATTAATCCGGGTAATTATATTGATAAACGAGCAACATTTGTTCAGTTAGAATATACTGATGAAGAATATAAACAAGAATTAGAAAAAATACGTGAGCGTTTTGTTCCTTTTTTAAATCTCTGTAAAGAGCATAAAACAGCTATTCGCATTGGCACAAATCATGGTTCGTTGTCAGACAGGATAATGAGCCGTTATGGTGATACTTCTTCAGGAATGGTTGAGGCAACAATGGAATTTCTGCGTATTTGTGTTGATAATAATTTTTTAGATGTTGTTATTTCGTTAAAATCGAGCAACACAAGAGTAATGGTTCAAGCATGTCGCTTGTTAATTAATCAGATGTTGAAAGAAGACATGGATTTTCCTTTGCACTTGGGGGTTACCGAAGCCGGCGATGGCGAAGACGGTCGAATAAAATCTGCTGTTGGCATTGGTGCTCTTCTTGCAGATGGTATTGGCGACACTATCAGAGTATCGTTGACAGAAGCCCCTGAAAAAGAAATCCCTGTTGCAAAAAAGATTCTTGATTATTTTAAAAACAGGGAAAATCATGAAAAAATTAAGTCTCTTTCTAAAATCACGGTAAACCCGTTTGAATATAATAAAAGAAAGACTGTTGAAGTAAATAATATTGGTGGCAGCAATGTACCCGTTGTGGTTGCAGATTTGAGTGATGAGAAGAATATTTCATTTGATATTATTGAAAAATCAGGATTTTTGTATGATAACAAAAAAAATAATTGGCAGACAACAAATTTTTCTGCTGAATACATTTATATTGGAGAAAATAATATTCAGACAACTTTACCTGTTGAATTAGGTGTTATTTGTAATTCAAAAGTTTGGCAAAAGAAATTAAATTATTATCCTCTATTTACAATTGACGAATATCTTCATGCCAAAGAGAAATCGGCAATTTTAAATTTTATTAAAATTGAATATGTTGATTTTGATAAAAAAATTATTAAACTTGCAAAGAATGATAATTCAATAGTTTTTGTTTTAACAACAAATAATTTAAACAGAGCAGCGGAACAACGAGCATTTTTTTATGAGTTAATTAACCAAAAAATTACTGCTCCTGTTATAATTAACCGCAGTTATTCAGAAAATAATCTTGAGAATTTGCAAATAAAAAGTGCCTGCGATACGGGAATTTTATTTATTGATGGTTTTGGCGATGGTATTTGTCTGACAAATAAAAAAGGAATTGATTATAAAAAAATTAACGAAACTGCTTTTAACATATTGCAAGCAAGCAGAGTAAGAACGTCAAAAACAGAATATATTTCATGTCCTTCGTGTGGACGAACACAGTTTAATATTGAAGAGGCTGTTGCAATTATTCGTAAACGAACATCTCATTTGAAAGGACTGAAAATTGGCATTATGGGCTGCATTGTTAATGGCCCGGGCGAGATGGCTGATGCCGATTATGGATATGTCGGCTCGGGAAAAGATAAAATTACTCTTTATAAAAGCAAACAAGTTATTAAGAAAAATATTCCGACTGAAAATGCTGTTGACGAATTAATTTCTTTAATTAAAGAAAATGGTGACTGGATTGAAAAATTGTAAAGACGTAACATGATTCGGCTCTACTATACTTTGAGAGGTTATATTTTGCGTAATATAATTTGTCATTTAGCTTCGCTGTCATTTGGTTTTGCCGCCTGCCCTGTGAAATTGCGAAGCAATATTTAACAGGGTCATTTAGTTTTATTGACAATTTAAACAATCAATAAATTTAATGACCATAAATGACTACCAATGACCCCGATACGCTTCGCTATGGGGCAGGTAATTAATGACTATATGTTAAAATTATAATTGTTTTATAGTATATAAATTAGCTCAAATTATTACGAAGCAGAGTATAATAAATTTTTAAATACAATAAATGATTGACAAAGATACAGTAGATAAAATTTTTGATGCAATTGACATTGTTGATGTAATACAAGATTTTGTTACACTAAAAAAACGTGGTGTTAATTATCTGGGATTGTGTCCTTTTCATAACGAGAAAACGCCATCGTTTACAGTATCTCCGTCAAAAGGAATTTTTAAATGTTTTGGTTGCGGTAAGGGAGGTAACGCTGTTTCTTTCATCATGGAACATGAGAATCTCTCATATTACGAAGCTTTAAAATATATTGCCCAAAAATATCACATTGAGGTTATTGAAAGAGAATTAACAAACGAAGATATTGAGAAAAAAAATCAGATTGAGAGTTCTTTAATTGTTACTGCGTATGCACAAACATATTTTTCCGATACTTTGTTTAACACAGATGAAGGCAAAACTGTCGGATTAAGTTATTTTAAAGAGAGAGGTTTTAGAGAACCGATTATTGAAAAATTTCAACTCGGGTATTGTTTAGACAAAAAAGATGCTTTTACAAACGAAGCAAAACATAAGGGGTATAACATTGATTTTTTGGTAAGTACCGGATTAACAATAAAAAAAGAAGATAGAGTTTTTGACAGATTTAATGATCGCATTATTTTCCCGATACACAATTTGATGGGACGGACAATTGCTTTTGGTGCCCGAACATTACGAAAAGATAAAAATATTGCTAAGTATCTGAATTCGCCGGAATCTGATATTTATCATAAGAGTAAAGTTTTATACGGTATTTTCTTTGCAAAAAAATCAATCAGTCAAAACAATAAATGTTACCTTGTTGAAGGCTATACCGATGTGTTATCAATGCACCAGTCGGGTGTTGAGAATGTTGTTGCCTCATCAGGAACATCACTAACCACAGACCAGATACGTCTGATAAAACGGTTTACTAATAATATTACTATTATTTACGATGGCGATAGTGCAGGAGTAAAAGCTTCTTTACGTGGAATAGACCTTGTGCTTGAGCAGGGAATGAACGTTAAAGTTTTGTTGTTGCCACAGGATGAAGACCCTGATTCCTTTGCACAGTCACACAGCTCATCTGAGTTGATTGATTTTATTGACAAAAACGAGACTGATTTTGTGATTTTTAAAACAAAACTTTTACTCCATGATGCAAAAGATGATCCCGTAAAAAAAGCTAACTTAATTCGTGATATTGTTAAATCAATTTCTGTTATTCCTGAAAAAATCACACGTTCGGTTTATGTTAAAGAATGTTCTACTTTATTAGATATTGATGAGCAGGCTTTGTATTCGGAGCTAAATAAAATTATATTTAAAAAATATAAAGCTTACGATAAAAATTTTAAATCAAAAGAGCTAAAAGGAAGCCTGCAAAAACAGGCTGTTTATTCAAAAGATAATTCCGATGTGCTTGAGCGTGAGATAATTAAGTTGTTGCTTAATTATGGTAATGTTGAAATGTATTCAGGTAAAAATAATTTGGAAGGAGAACAAACCATAACTGCTGCTCAATATATTATTAGTGAAATTCAACATAATGAACTTGAATTAATCAACCCTCTTTATAAAAAAATATTTGATGAGTATAAATCTCATGTAGAAGATGATACTATTATTGACAGTAAATTTTTTATAAATCATTCAGAGAGTGCAATTAGCAATCTTGCAGCAGACCTTTTAAGTCCATCCTACGAGCTAAGCAGAATATGGGAAATGCACGATAATTATATTGAGACAGAAGAGGATAAACTTTATATAATTATCCCTGAGATAATTACTTCATATAAAAACCAAAAAATTATGTCAGCCTTAAAAAGCACTGAAGAATTATTGAAAACAGCTCAGAAAGAAAATGATATAGAAAAAATTAATGAGTTGCAACAACGATATATTGCATTAAGTAAATTTAAGATAGCTCTTTCGAAAAATTTGGGGGAGAGGACGATTTTGTAAATTCGGTAAGGGAAAGAAGTTTGAGGGTTTTTATAATATTTTATAATTGTTGAGGCGGGAATTTGTGTTAAAATTAACGATGGCAATATGAAAATGTTGGGCATTTTGAAACACCAATCTGTCAATTTACTACGCTGTTCATTTAATGTTAAAAGGCTCATATTTAGTACTTTCCGCCCAATTTTTTATATTGCGTGTTCTCGGCTGTATTTCTTTCATTCCGTCAAATAGTGTTTTTTCTATTTTTATTTCATTTTCAAACAATTCATAATTACTGATAAATAATTCTTTCCCTTTCTGATTTCCGTTTTTATTTACATTTCTCATCCCATATGTCAAATACCATTCATTAATGTTCGCAAATGAAAATAAGTCTTTGATATATTCACTATCATCATAAGTAATTAGCCATTTATGATTAGTATTTTTTAAAACATCAGCAAATCTTTCGTGGTCAAATGTTTTGTGCATATTTCCATTTTTACCATATAATGCTGATTTTGTGGCAGAAAAATATGGTGGGTCAAGAAAGATAAAAACATTCTTTCCTTCTTTTTCAATTACATCTTGATAATCATAATTGGTAATATTTGTGTTATTTAAAATAGATGAAAGAAGTTTTACTCTGTCGATACTTGAAATTGTAAATCGCTTTTCATATGCTGCTTTAGAAAAACCACCGCTTTCACTTGTCCCGGAAAAAGTAATTCTGTTAAACACAAAAAATGCAGATGCTTTTTTCAAATCATCAAATGTTTCAATATTATCTAATAAATACCTATGTAATTCTTTTCCGTTTTCAAATTCATTTCTCCAATTATAAACTTGTTCTATTAATTTACTCAGATTTTGCTGTGTTTGTTTCCAAAAATGGAACAGATTAGGGTATAAATCATTAACCCAGTATGTTTTGTTTGGGTATTTTTGTTTTAGATAAACAAATACAGACCCACCACCAACAAAAGGCTCTCTGAATTCATCAAATTCAGGAATAATAGGCGAAATAATTTTCACCGCTCTGCTTTTTCCACCAGGGTATCTTAAAGGACTTTTTATCATTTATTCAGCTTTTTCAATATTAATAAGCAAATCATTTTCTTTTGCTTCAATAAATAGATTTTCAATTACCGATTTTTGTTTTTTTGAAAATTTTTGATTTGAAATGAATTTATTAATCTTATCAGCATTGTCAGACGATAAAATGCTTCCATCCAATTTGCTTGAAGTCAATCTAATAACGGGGATAGGTTTATACTCAACACCATCAATTTTTACTTCTTTCAAATTTGTGTATAATATCATTTTAAGCAATCCATCTTTAATGTCTCCATTACTTGGCAATAGGGAATTTTTCGAATGTTTGCCTTCAATAAGATAAATGTTTTTGCCTTCAATTTTTATTTCGTCAGTTGTAAAATAGTATTTTCCACCAAGATAATTTTCTATTGTAATTGTTGCTTTTGTCAGAGTTGACAGGGCTTCTTTCGGTTGAATAGTTTGCATTTCTCGATTTTGGGCATCTTGTGCTTTTTTTCGTGAAGTATTCATAAAGTCTTTAACTCCATTAATGAATTGATTGGCAAACTTATCAATACCTTGTTCATTATGAAATTCAACTCCTAATCGTTTACCTATTTGAATATATGAAGATTTTGTTTTTTGAATTAATTCAGGAAAAGATTTTTCTATTTCTTTTAAATTCCAATGTAAAGCTGAACTGTGATAACTTTTTATTTCTGTAATTTTTGTTTTAACCAAATTATTATTAAACTGTTGATTTGTAATCTTATTTTCTCTTGTTGAGTGTTTTTCAGCGTTTTCGTAGTATGCAAAAACAACAAACACATCAAGTAGGCTCATTAATGATACAGTATCCCATTGAATAAAATCTCTATCGCCACGTTTGCCTTCATCTTTTATAATAGGAATTACAGTTATCTTTTTTGAATTACCAAGCGTGTTGTAAATCCTTTCGTATGGATAAGAACGTGTTCTTTTAGGGGACACCCATTTAGATATCCCAAAAGAAAAACTACCGTCTTTTACAATAGAACTTGCAGGCAGATTATTAATATTAAAATCCTTTATGTCAAATTCTTTTAATTCATTTGTCAATTTACTTTGGTATTCAATACCAGTTATTTTAGCTTTTATTTCCATTTTTCTTTTTCTCAATATAATCTAATGTTACAAATCTGTATCTACCTTTATCCCGTTCAATGATTTCAAAATAGTTATAATCAACTTCATTTTCAAAATCAGTTTTTATTCGTATTACACTTTCTAAATCCTTAATAATTTCAAAACCAACAGAGTTTCTATCTAATTTTTTTGCAACTTTCATAGTTGTGCCACTGCCAAGAAATGGGTCAAGCACAGTTTCACCATAATACGAAAATAGTTTTATAAGCCTATAAACAAGTTCATCAGGAAAGGCAGCAACTCCTTTTTCAAGTTTTGAACCAGGCAAAATATTTGTAATTTCCCAAATTGTTTTATACCAACCATTGGCTTGAAATTCTTTGGTGTCAATTTTAGATTTCTGTCTAATTTCTTTTGAAATGGAATGATAATTAAATTTCCCTTTTTGAAATATAATAACACTCTCTAAAAGATTGTCGGGATAAAAATACATTGGATATGGATTTTTTAATAAAACTCCACTTCTTCTGCTTATTCTCAAATAACCATCAGGTTTTTTCCAAACAATTTTATCTCTATACCTAAAACCTACACTTTGAAATATTTTAATTGCGTCTGCTGTTATTGGATATTTTTCTCCATTTACAAGCATATCGTCAATATTTAATGCGAAAATTCTTCCTTCTTGTAAAACTCTATATGCTTCTTTTGCCATTCTCCTAATTACACCAAGATATTGGTCGTAATTTTCAAAAAGTCCTTTATAGTCAAACGGAGCGTTAAAATAAGGTGGTGAAGTAACTATAAAATGAATACTTTGGTCTGACAGTTCTGCCATACTCATACAATTTCCAAATATCACTTTATGTTTTGTATTCATATTGCAAAATTACCTTTATTTTTTCAAAGCTTGAAGTTTTTTCGCTCTTTTTCCTATATTGCCGAGAACGATTGTATAAACCCAATTGGGTTTATTTCTTCTATAGCAAAAGTTTATTTTTTTTATTCCAATTTGTGAATTTAAGTTATTGATTATCAATATTATAGTTCCTTGTTTTATTCATAATATAAAAATCAAAACAAATTTAATCATAAATATATTAAATAGAAATAATTTTTTATTTAATCGAAATTAGAAATCCACCTACTTTGAAGGTGGTTATGTTCTTTGTAGCTTTGCAAGAAAAAAGATGAGCAAATATAAAACGTTATCACATGTTATTTACTATCACGTATATCACGTATATATTCGCAACAAATCAAATAAAAGTTCTATTTATGAGTCCAGTATAAAAAGGGTGCTTTCGTCATTGCGAACGAAGTGCGACAATCTCAATCGTCTGAAATACAGAGGAATAGATTGCTTCGTTCCTCGCAATGACGTACTTTTTTACCTTTTTATACTGAACTCATTTATACCTTCTAAAACGCTATGTAAAATGGAATTTTTTATAAAATTTTATACCTCTTTATTTTCTAAAATTATTAATTAAAGTTGAATTGACAAATGAATTGTTAGTTTATTTCGTAAAATACTAAACACCAATTATCAAATTATAATGATAAGTTTAGTCTCTTGTTCTTTAATTTGACTTTTCGTTGGGGACTTCCCCTATAAAAATCCCAACTCAAGTTTTGCTTCTTCACTCATCATATCTTTATTCCAAGCAGGTTCAAAAACTAAATTTACATAAACATCTTTAACTTGAGGTATGTTTGAAACACTATCGGTTACCTCAGAAACAAGTAGTGTTGAAGCCGGACAATTAGGAGCTGTTAATGTCATCTCAATTTCTACATTATAGTTATCATCAATAGCAATTTTATATATCAATCCCAATTCGTAAATATTAACAGTAATTTCAGGGTCGTAAATCTGTTTTAATATATTTACAATCAGTGCCTCAAGTTTCGAATGTTTTTGATTTGCCACAACTTATTTTTTTACAAAGGGTCGGCAGTAATTTTAAATTTCATATTTATTTTAACTGTAACATCTTGTGTAAGAGTCTCCCGTGTAACAACTTCCGTTCTTAATTTATATGATTCTGCTTTAATGTATTTATCTAATTTTTTGTCTGTTGTGATTAAATCAATACTTTCAGCTTCGCTTTCTATATCGTCTTTATAAGCAAGTTCAACCTCATCGTCATCATCTGTTGAAATATAAATATGAACAGATTTTAAGAAACTAAAAGTTTTATCACTTGGCGAAGTAATTGTGAGTTTTAGTTCTTCTAATGAAATATCTTTAATCAAATTGCCAGCAGTATTATTGTTTTCAAATTCTTTATCAGAATTTGTAGTAACATCAGGTGTTGGTATCTCAAAAGGTGAACTAATACCAATATTGTTTTCAATGGTTATTTCAGTTTCTAAGGGAATATAAAAAGTTAATAACTCATCAATTTTTTTGCACGAAGATGCAATTACTGCCATTGTAAATAAAATAAAGAGTAAATTTTTTGTTTTCATTTTTTTAATTTTTAAGTTATTATTATATTGTTTTATAAGCTATTACGCTTTTTGATCGGTTTAAGTTACAAATTTAAACAATTTTTTGATATGTTAAAATACTAGTTTTTAAACTAAGTAATTATTGTTTTGATTTATAAGCTATTGCATAAAATTTCATTTGTTTTACCATTGATAATAATCCGTTTGAACGTGTAGGCGACAAGTTTTCTTTTAAACCGATTTCATCAATAAAATGTAAATCAGCATCAATAATTTCTTGCGGTGTGCTGTTTGATAAAACACGAACAAGTAAAGCAATAATTCCTTTGGTTATTATTGCATCGCTGTCAGCTGTAAAATAAATTTTTTCGCCATCAAAATTTGCATGTAACCATACTTTTGATTGGCATCCGTTTATTAAATTTTCGTCTGTTTTATCTTCTTTATTAATAATCGGCAAATCTTTACTTAATTCAATTAGATAAGAATACTTGTCCATCCAATCGTC